>CAZOXC010000291.1:0-5019 GCA_964583205.1 uncultured Pirellulaceae bacterium
GGTTAAAGGCAGCTCGTGGCTCCTGCATGACCAACGACGGTCGACAATGCCGAAGCCTATCTGCAGCTACTGCAGAACAAAGTCCTTCCCGATATCCAGGCTCGACAAATTTCGGGATACCTTGGTGCTGAAGTATTGCGTCGCGAGATCTCTTCCTCCTCGAGCCAGTCAAGTTCTGACGAAGTGACGGAAATCGAGTTCGTGACGATTCTTCGATTCGAAAGTCTGGACTCGATTCGAAACTTTGTGGGCGAGGACCATGAAGTCGCGCACGTTCCGGATTCAGCTCGGCAACTGCTGACTCGATTCGATGCTCGTTCAGTCCACTATCAGAGTGTGTTCGAATCGCAATTCTGAACCCGCAGTAGCCTCGAACCCGTTGGCATGCTCTAGCGGAGTTCGAATTCGCCATCATCTGAATGCACGACTAGATTGCATGGTTTAAATGCACTTCGGACTTGCTTTTGTGGGCATAACTCACGCTGACCGGACCCATCGTGATTAACTCCACCCTAGCGGACTACGGATTCTAACGACTTTGCGGATAGTGCATGGCGTGTTCACAGGCTGGCAGTTGCGAGTCGGGATTTTGCGGAATCTGTTGGTGGTTTTGCCATAGATTTCGAAACTTGTTTGTTTAAATTGGAATCTCTACGAAGAGTTTGCAGCTATTGCCGACTAGATAATTTACATACGCGAATTAGCTTTACACGCCTTTCAAAGGCCTTTCCTTCCTGGAGTGCTTCAATGGAAATTGCCGTAATTGGTACCGGATATGTTGGTTTAGTTACCGGAACCTGCTTCGCCGAGAGTGGCAACCAGATTACTTGTGTTGATATCGATCAAGAGAAAATCGACAAGCTGAATCAGGGAGAGGTGCCTATTTATGAGCCCGGTCTCAGTGAACTGGTGCTGAGAAATGCCAAAGCCGGTCGGTTGGTTTTTACAACCGATCTGGTACAGGCAGTCAAGAATGCCGAGATCATCTATCTGGCAGTCGGAACTCCTCAAGGCGACGACGGATCCGCTGACCTCTCTGCTCTGTGGTCAGTGGTAGAAAGTATCTCACCACATATAAAAGACGATGCGATCGTCGTTACCAAGAGCACCGTGCCCGTGGGAACCAATCAGGGAATCTACGATCAATTGCAGCAACTCAATGGCAAGCGTTACCACGTGGCCAGCAATCCCGAGTTTCTAAAAGAGGGTGCGGCGATCAATGACTTTATGTATCCAGATCGAGTAGTCGTTGGTGTGCGAGACGAACCGGTTGCAGAAAAGCTCAAGGAACTTTATTCGCCTTTCCTGCGAACTGATAAGCCGTTCCTGAGCATGTCTCCGGAGAGTGCCGAACTCACCAAGTATGTTGCCAACGCTTTGCTGGCGACCAAGATCAGTTTCATCAACGAAATGGCCAACCTGTGCGAACATATGAGCGGCGACATTAACGATGTCCGGCGAGGCATCGGGCATGATCAGCGGATTGGCTTTCAATTCCTGTTTCCGGGAGTCGGATACGGTGGAAGCTGCTTCCCGAAAGATGTTCGGGCTCTGGCGGCAATGGCCGACAATCATGACTTGTCATCAACGATTCTGCGAGCGGTTGATGAAGTCAACAATCAGCAGAAAAACGTGTTGATTCGCAAGATCGAAGATCACTTTGGTGGCAATATTTCCGGACTGAAATTCGCAGTTTGGGGAATCGCGTTTAAACCGAAAACGGACGATATCCGCGAAGCGCCATCACTGGTATTGATCAAGCACTTGTTGTCAAAAGGTGCCAGTGTCTGTGTGTTTGATCCAGAAGCGATGGAAAACGTGAAAATCGAACATCCGGAAATCGCTGACAAGATTTCGTTCGCCAATCGTTCCATCGACGCGCTGAAGGGCGCTGATGCACTGGCTATCAATACCGAGTGGGACGTGTTCCGTCACCCCGACTTCGACGAAATCAAGGCAATGATGAACTCGCCCGTCATTTTTGATGGCCGAAACCTGTATGATCCTCAAGCTCTCTGTAAACTTGGATTCGCCTATCACTCGATTGGTCGAGTTCCAGTTGGCTTGGATTCTGCGGTTGCCAGCAACTAGAGTCATTCAATACACCGACATGCACTGTTCGCGGTCCATCAATCAATTGGTGGACCGCTTTTTTTGTGCACAATTCCAGCCAGGCGATTGCCGGCTGCTCGGTGAAGAACTAGCGAGACTCATTTTTGTCCGAGTCGTCGTTCTTGTCCGAGTCTTCATTCTTGTCCGAGGAGTCGCTTGATTCAGTTTCTTGATCGGAATCTGCTGCAGACTGGTCTGTTTGTTCTTCCTCTTTTGATTCCTCGGGCACAGCCAAAACATGAACGACTTTCTTGGTCTCAACATCGATGACCAGGACGCGACCCAGTGTGGTAGTCAAAAAGATTTGGTCCTCGGTGGGATGGAATCGGACAAAGGAGAGTTGTTCGTCCGAAGCAAGTTCCGGGACCATGTTTCGAGGTTCATCCCCGGGTCGCTCGACCGAATAGATGGCAAGGTTCTTGTGGTCGATGGAAGCAGCCTTTGTGCCATCGGTAGAGACATCCACACAAACCACTGCGCCTTCCTGTTTGGCGAATCGAGCTACCTGGTAGCCCATTCCAATACTGAAGATAGCCGCGGTTTTGTCATAGCCACCCGTGATGATCTGATTGGTGCCCGGGATAAACCGAACCGACAGGCAGTCTTTTTCGTGTGCGTCGATCGTCTGTAATAACTCGTGCGACTCAGTATCGAAGACTCGGACTTTTCCATCGCGTGCAGCGGTCACCAGGCGGTCACCCTTGCTGGAAAGAGCCATAGCAGTAATTTGCCGCGGATGTTTTTCCATAGCCTGGTAGCTGTCGGCGGTCACATCTTCGATAAACGGTGTCATGTCGTCGCCGCCCGAGTAAATCAGTTTCTCATCCGGCGAAAACAACACGCTGTGCACGTCTCCGGTATGCCGAATTCGATTGACTGTCGGGTTGTCGATTGAATCCAAATTCCAGATCGAAACCTGGTTGTCCCCGCCGCCGGTTACCAGTCGTTGGCTGTCATTGGAAAATTTAACGCTGAAGGCCCAGTCTTCGTGGGCTTGAAACTGGTGCTTGAGTTCTCTGGTTTCCAGGTCCCAGACAAAAACTCTGCCGGTGCCCTGTCCCGCCGCCAATAACTTGCCGCTGGAGTCAATATCCAGATTGTGCAGCGCATTTGTATAAATCGGCTGACCCGCTACAGGGTTCAGGCGAGTCGCAGTACGGTCTATCACTAGCCCCTGCGTTGCGACTTGAGCGCTGGCAGGAACAACAACAGCCAAAGTCAACGCAACAATGGTCAGTGAAAACAACATTTGTGACAGATTGATTGACTTCCGAATCTGCATGATTTCCTCAGTTGGTTATAAGGGCGATTCACTATATGACTAAAGACATGGAATGGAAGGCTTTCTTCAACCATGAATTTATAGTCTACCGCCTGAATTCATTACAAATTGTACCGATTTGGTAACAACTGACGGCCTATTAACCCCCATTTGGGCTACAAAAATTTTTGCAAGCGATCATAATGGCAGGTACAGAGGGATATAGCTAACGGGTTCCACTTTCCAAGGAGTCCAAATATGGATTTTCGTAAGTATCTTGTCGAGTTTATCGGCACTTTTCTATTCGTCTTCGTGATCGGAATGGTTGTTGTTGCGGCCACTATCGATCCATCGAAAGGGATGTTTGCGCCAATCGCAATTGGTGTCGCTTTAATGGTGATGGTCTACGCAGGTGGGCACATTTCTGGAGCGCACTACAACCCGGCGGTGACATTGGGTGTTTTTCTGCGAGGCAAATGTAGCGCACAAGACATTGTGCCCTATATGCTTGCGCAGTGTGTTGGAGCAGCGGTTGCAGGGTTTGCTGTCATGTTTTTGTGTGACATGGATGCATTCAAATCCGCGGTTGAAGCCGCAGCAGCTCCGGCAGCTTCAGTCGTGAATGTGTTGATTGCAGAAGTGATTGGTACGTTTGCCCTGGTGTGGGTCGTGCTGAATGTTGCGACTTCCAAAGCCAGTGATGGCAACTCGTTCTACGGTTTGGCCATTGGCTTTGTTGTGACGGCAATGGCTTACGCTGTTGGCGGAATCTCGGGCGGCGTTTTCAATCCAGCAGTGGCGGTTGGCGTTTGCGTAATGGGAATCAAAGCTTGGCCAGATATCTGGATGTTCCTGGCAGCAAACTTTGCGGCTGGTGTTCTGGCAGCGGTTCTGTTCAAAGTCTGCTATGCAGGCGACGACGAATAACAGGTTCGATCCAATCGAAGTAAAACAAAATAGCCTTGCGACATTCGCAAGGCTTTTTTCGTTTCGATCACAATCCCTTATTCGTTTTCGGCCGGACTGACTACGGGGATGACCGGTTGTTCGAATCCATCGACGAAACTGGCCAGGGCTCGACTGCGGAAAGGCTGTTGCAGTTTGCGGACAGCTTTCGATTCGATCTGGCGGACTCGTTCCCGTGTCACACTGAAAATCTTGCCGACCTCTTCCAGCGTGTATGAGTACCCGTCGGCCAGGCCATAACGCAGGCGCAGAATTTCCCGCTCGCGATAGTTCAGATGCTCCATGGCCTCGGCGATTCGTAACTTGAGGGCAGTTTGGTTGGTTTCGTAAAGCGGATCGTCGTCACGATGGTCTTCCAGGAAGTCACCAAAATGGCTGTCATCGTGATCGGCAACCGGTTGATCGAGTGACAATGGCTGGCGAGCCATTTTCATGATACAGCGAGCATCGTCGACGGACAGTTTCGCCTGTTCGGCAATCTCTTCGGCCGACGGTTCGCGTCCCAGTTCATGCACCAGTTCTCGCATCACGTTGCGAACTTTGGTCATCGTATCGATCATGTGAACCGGAACGCGAATCGTGCGGCTTTGATCAGCGATGGCTCGAGTGATCGCCTGTCTGATCCACCAGGTGGCATAGGTCGAAAACTTGTAGCCTCGAGCATGTTCGAACTTGTCCAC
>CAZOXC010000292.1:0-5008 GCA_964583205.1 uncultured Pirellulaceae bacterium
GTATCGAAATTCTGGCTTTTGCTGACAAAAGATTGGTTTTCAATACTTTTATTTGCCCGGATAAAACGACAAAATAGAAACCCAATCAATCGTGGCTGATTCGGGCGGCGATTGAATATGTGAGAGCAATTGAGAGCAGTGGGAGATCAAATGAAGGCTAACCGGTTTTTTGTCGCCGCATTGGCGATGGCGTCGCTTATTTACACAACTGGATTCATTTATGCCCAGGATCATTATGCGGTAGTGGTGGGAGTCGAAGCGTATAATCCTTCGTCATTTGAGGATCTGGACTATGCTGAGGACGATGCTCAGGGGCTTGGAAGGGCCTTTAGCGCGCTGGGATACAATACCACCATTATGACCTCGGCGAACGCCAGAACACCGGCGCACAAACCTTACTCGCCGAAGAATATTATCAAGGTCATCACGGCGGTTTCTGACAGTTGTATCAAGGGCGATACGTTGGTGATTTCGCTGTCGGGTCATGGCGTGCAGTTCATTGACGAAGAGCCTCTGCCATCCGGCGTGCATGAAACTTACTTTTGTCCTGAGAGTGCAGATACCGGCGATAAATCCACTTTGTTGCCAATCAGCCGGATCGTTGAGATCATTGATCAATCGGAAGCGACTCGTAAACTTCTGCTGATTGATGCATGCCGTGAACAGATGACTCGTGAGGGCGAAGCAAATTCCCGAAGCGCCAGAAAGATCAAGCTGGATGCTGTTCACGAAAACCGCAAGAGTATTCCTGGTGGAATGGCCGTGCTGTTCAGTTGCAAGAGTTCTCAATTGAGTTGGGAACATGACAGACTGGGGCACAGTGTATTTTCGCATTTCGTTATCCAGTATCTGGAAGGGAATGCGGATCAACAGTTTTACAGCGAAGGCAAGTACACTCTTGATGGTTTGGCCTACTTCGTTCGCAAAAATACCAACCAGTATGTTTTCGACAACAACATTTCAGCGGACGGCCAACGGCCTGTTTTGCACACAGATTCCGAAGAGTGGCCGTTGGCTTCGGTCAACGTGCTGGTGGACTACCGTTCGTCGTCTGAAGAAAAATTGATGCAGCATGTTGAAATGGGCTTGGCCAAAGCACAGCATGAACTGGGGCTGCGATACCGACATGGGATCGGACGTGAGCAGGACTTTGTTAAGGCCATGGAGTACTTTGTGGCGGCTGCCGAAAAGGCAAATGCACAAAGCTTTTTTGAAATCGGGTTTTTGTACGACTACGGTCTGGGCCACACGAGGAATTTTGAAGAGGCACTGGATTGGTATGAAATGGCTGTGGAGTCTGGCGACGAACGTGCCTTCAGCTATATCGGGTTCCTCTATCGACATGGACAAGGTGTCAAGCAGGATGACGAGTTGGCGGCTGAATGGTTCGAGAAAGGTGTTGCAGTTGGTGATCCAATTTCGATGACCTTTTTAGCCGAGATAATCTACGAGCAAGACTCTTCTGACGATGCTCGCAAGCGAATGTATGCACTCGTTGAAGATGCTGCGAACTCTGAAGTCGAAGAATGGCCCGAGGATTTGCTTACACTTGAGACATCTCATGAGAAAGACCGATTAACCTCGATTGCCAAATCCTATTTTTGGATGGGTTGGTTTCATGAAAGCGGGTATGTCGTTGAGCAAAGCAACCGCTGGGCCCAACGTTGGTATACCAAAGGTGCTGAGCAAGGGGATAACTGGTCTCTGGAAAGTCTGGGCGACCTGTATTTGAGCTGGGATCCGATCAAAGATGTCGAAAAGGCAATCGAGTTTTACGAGTTAGCCGCCAACCAAAACAATACTGGAGCAATGCGGACGTTGGCGGAAATTTATATGTATGGGTATCTCGACAAGGAAATCGATCTTGAGCAGGCATTTTACTATTACTCAGCGGCCGCGGACCTGGGTGACAGCGATGCGCAACACGAAACTGGTAACTGCTTTTTTAGAGGCTTGGGCGTTGCGCAAAACTATCGACAGGCCGTAGAGTACTTTCAACGAGCGGCTGAGCAAGGAAATTCTGCCAGTATGAATTACCTGGCTCGTTGTTACGACGAAGGAGACGGCGTTGGGTTGGATGATGCCGAAGCAATCAGGTGGTATAAACGTGCTGCCGATCTCGGTCACGTCCAAGCCCAATACAATTTGGGCATGATGCACTTCAACGGTGAAGGGACGAAATCGGATTTACAAGAAGCCATGGTTTGGTTGCTAAAGGCGGCGACTCATGACAGTCCCAATGCAAACGATATGTTGGGTGATATCTACGGCAATGAAGAAAATGAGAAACTTCATAGCTACGAAAAAGCACTGGAGTACTATCGCAAAGGAGCTGAACTTGGATTCGCCGAATCGATGAACATGATTGGTCTTTACCACGACGAAGGATATGGAATCGAAATCAATGATGTTCAGGCCATTGAGTGGTATCGGATGGCTGCGGACCGAGGCGAATCAGTCGCGCAATATAACCTGGGTTTGATGTATCAAAACGGCGAGGGTGTCGAAGTCGACCTTGATCAAGCGCGAATCTGGTTGAAACTGGCGGCCGATTCAGGATTCGAGCAAGCAGCAGAGGCTTTGGAAGGGTTGGGCAAATAAGCCTGAGCAACTGAGTCTGGCTAACTTGAGTCTGGCCAATTGTCTGGGCAAGTCAGCCTGAGCAGATTTCTGAGAATCGTAAAGTCTGCCAGGTTGGTATGCCGAGTCGAATTGTGGGAGTGATTCGCTAGAATAGGAGAATCAAAGTTTAGAGTTTGGCGGAGGCCAGTCCCATTTCACGAAAAAGCAATTTTGCCGGGCTGCTTTTTTCTTCACCGTGGTTGCTGGGCCTGGTTCTACTGTTGATCTACCCATTTGCGGCCTCGCTTTATTGGAGCTTTTGCCAATTTGATCTGATCAATCCGCCCCAGCTCAATCAGGGTGAAAACTATTCGCAACTGGCAGATGAAATTGCTTCTGGAGAGGGCTTTGCGGAAGCTTTGTGGAATACCGTTTACTATGCGGCGATCTCGGTGCCGCTTTCCATCGTGTTGGGAATCGGTCTGGCCGTAATGTTGTCCTGGCCGATTCGAGGGCAAGCCATCTATCGCACGATATTTTTTCTGCCGGCGATGGTACCGATCGTGGCCAGTTCGATCCTTTGGCTTTGGTTGCTCGATCCACAAGACGGGATGGTCAACTATCTGTTGTCCTGGGTCGGAGTCGATTCGCAAAACTGGTTCACACAGTCTCGCTCTGCGGTTTCACTGGAAGGTGGCGAAGTTATCACTGGTTGGTTGGCCGGCAAGAACGATTTGAAATTACTGGGAGCCAAAGATTCTCTGATCCTGGTAAGTTTGTGGAGTGTTGGGAACTTTATGATTATCTATCTGGCCGCGCTGGGTGATATTCCTCGATCTCTCTACGAAGCTGCCGAGATCGACGGGGCAGGGCGGTGGAAGCGATTCCGACACATAACTCTGCCCATGCTCTCGCCGGTCATTTTTTTCAATCTGGTGATGGGGATCATTCGCTGTGTTCAGACTTTTACGTCGGTCTATATCTTCAGCGAAGGCACTGGCGCTCCAGGTGGCTCGATGAACTTGTTCTCGTTGCATTTGTTCCTCAGTGCATTTTCTGATTTGCGGATGGGTTACGCGTCCGCGATGGCTTGGATTATGTTCGTCATTCTGGTGATGGCGACTCTGTTGTTGTTTAGAAGTTCTCGCCACTGGGTCTATTATCGGACGCAGCCCTGATGAAAAATCTGCCTGGAATTGTATTCGTTTGCCTGATAGCGCTGTCTTTGATTTTGACCCACCAAATGGCGCGGCAGAGCCGGCTGGATCAACCAGTCCAACCGGCCGATCGGGAAGAAGTTGTGTTCTGGCATTTCTGGGGTGGCAAGGACCGCGCGATCGTGGAACAAATTGCTGACGACTTTAACCAGTCGCAGGAAGACTATTGGGTGCGAGCGATCGCCATGCCGGGAAACAACCTTGACACCAAGATTTTTCTCTCGGTTACCGGTGGTGATCCTCCGGATCTGGTCAATCAGGATGATCCAATCGTCGCCGATTGGGCGCAAAGAGGGTTGATCGAGTGTCTGGAAGATGTCGCAACGCCGGACGAGATTCAAATGCTGGGCGAAGATTTGTTGCCAGCTGCCAAGTCGCTGGGAACTTATCAGGATCAACTCTATGCGCTCTGTAACGGGTTGGATATTCGAGCACTGTATTACAACAAAACCGTGCTTGATCAATACCAACTGGATCCACCCACAACCATCAAAGATTTGGATCGAATTGCTCAAACGATTGCGCCGATTGGAAAATCGAGTGAGAGAAAGTCTTTTGGTTATTTGCCGGATTCGCGTCGTCTGTGGGCTTGGGGTTATGTGTTTGGTGGTGAGTTTATTCAGGGCGAAAGCCAGGTGAGTTGCGACAGTCCACCGATTGTGGCGGCTGCCAACTGGATGTCACAATACTCGGACTGGTATGGCGCGGATAACATCGCCGCATTTCGGCAAGGTGATCAGTCTTTGCCAAACAAGTCATTTCCGCTGCTTCCTTTGACAAGCGAAGAGCAGGTGGGTCGTTACGTTTTGCTGATGGACGGTCAATGGCGGACTCGGGATATCAAGGAGTTTACTGAACGGCACCGAGATTCAGCATCGCTTCCTGAATTCGGAGTATGCGGATTGCCGCAGCCACCGGGTGGTCGAGCCAATGCTGGATGGGTTAACGGCAACTTCTTTGTGATCCCCAAAACGGCTCGCAATAAACCTGGAGCGTGGGAGTTTGCCAAATTCTGGGTGGGCGTCAACAATCGAGTGCGTGCTGCGCAGTATTGTCAGGACGGCGGCTGGATTCCCACGACGAATAGCGTGAGCGAATCGCCCGAATTTCAAGCGTATCTGAAAGACAACCTGTTGTTTGCCGAGTTTGTCAAGTTATCACGGAGTAAAAATCAGTTTCCGGTTCCAGTCGTTCCCGGTGCTCCTCTGTTCAAACGGAAAGTCGAGCAG
>CAZOXC010000293.1:0-4995 GCA_964583205.1 uncultured Pirellulaceae bacterium
GTGCATCAAGTGATCGTCGGTTGTCGAGTGCTCTTCAAAAGTGGCTTGCCGACTTTCCTGGGTAACTTCGATTTCTTCACTGGGTTCGCGGAAATTCGGACGACCGTTGGCTGGCATAATCGCGATGCCCGAGTTTCGATCGAATCCTCGTTCGCTGACGTCACCATCCCAGGCAACCGAATAACCGTTTTCGATGGCATTGTCGATTGTCGCAACAAGATCATCGATCGGCACGTTGTAGAAGGAACCGTTGGAAAAGTTGTCCGGAATTTCCAGAACAAATGACTCGCCAAACGGATGGTGAATAAACGAAGTCACGTTGATGTAGTCTCTGGTGTCGAAGCCAAGCGAATTCGAGAATTCCTGCGGTGTGAATTCAGCGCCTCGGTACTCGAATGATTCTGGAGCCGCACCCAGGTAGACGTCCAGCACTGATGAGAAAGCTGGTTCCCATTTTTTGGACAGCGTTCGTTGCGCGACCAGGCTATCGAGGAAGCCTTTGAGAACCGCAGACATTTCACCGTGATCGTGTCGATCCGCGCCTTCATCCAGTCCGTTGTAAGCTTCTTCCGGCATCATTCCGTAACGCCGAACAGCATTCATGAAGTCATGGGCAAGTGCACCTTCGCTAAAGTTTGCTTTGCCGCTGCGATGCACGTAATTGCGTGCTTTTTCTTTGTAGATATTTCGCACAATGAACATCTCGGAGATATTGTGCTGCCCCTTGTTCATGCGAATCAATTCGGACTCCATGAACGAAGCCGTCGCGAAACACCAGCAAGTTCCAGTGCTGTCCTGCGATTTGACATCTGTGGCTTTGACGCTGTTGACGATCTCGAAGGCGTAGCCGCGAGGCAATTCCTCTTCTTCTTCCTCTGCTGCTACCGCTTTGGCTGCATTGGACTCTTCCTGTTTTTCAGCCGTTTCTGATTCCTGAGCGAATGATGAATTCGTGATGGTTGAGAAACAAAATAGCGCTGCAATAAGAAGCAAGTAACGAAAATTCGTGCACATGATTAAACCCTGTTAATCCAAGAGAAAGCGGAAGCTAAAACTGAACGCCAATTCTACGTGAATTTTGACAGTTTAGCACGTGGCAACATTCGCAACGCTGCTGAATTCAACACCGCCGAATGCGGATTGTTATTATTTTGACAGTACTTTTTGCATAATCGGCCTGGAACGATCTCGCCGTAGTCCCACAAAACCAATGCAAGCCACTCCAAGCATGGCGATGATCCAGACCGAATTAGGTTCGGGAACTGCCACCAGGTAACCTCGAATTTCACCACTCGTCAGATTAACGGTGGTGTGAACATTGATGTACGTTTGGTTGTTGAGCAGCCATTCTGCTTCTTGATTGGACAAAAAGAAGTTATCGTTGACGCCACCATTAACGGGCGAATTATTGAAGGTTGCCGATTGTCCCAGGTTGATAATTAGCGGACCCTGTTGTCCAAAGTTGCCAGGTGCTTGATCCTCAGTCGGACCATGTAGATGGAGCATTTCGACTGTACTGGTCAAGTCGGTAAAGCCATTTCCCGATCCCCAGTGAACATCCACATGCAAAATGTTGGTGACAGTGTCAAAAAAGACTCCAGTTGGCCCAACACCTCCTGTTCCAGACTGGCTGGGAGGTGGCGAAATGTTTCCGCCCAGCAGGCCGGCTCCCGCTGCTCCAGTCGGATTCAGAAAGATGATCTCAGCATGCAGGCTGGAATGGGTCGCCAGGAAGGCGAAAATCGACAATGCCATTAGCGCAACTGAATTCTTGATCATGAGTGCTTTCCCCTAGTGCTTAAATTTGACAAGTAATATTCTCGCTCAAAACAACAGTTTTTCGGCCGACAAATTTTGCGAAATTCGATAACTTCCGTTTTATATTTTCAATTTGCCTTCAAAAATTACATTCCTAAGCTGGAAATCTAATCTATATGTTGTTAGGGTAAATCCCCTAAGCCACGTATTTGTTGAGGGGTTATCAGGTGCGTCATTGTCTGCAACGTTTTCGAGAATTGGCTTCATTGTTTGTCGTAATTGCGACATTTGTTCTGGCCAATAGCTGTTTTTCCACTCTTTCCGCTCACGATGAGGTCGGCGGGGGCAAGGGAATAGGTGATTCTGCTCCAGCTGGGATCGGCGGAAATGGTCCCTATGCATCCAAAAACATTTTTCTACACTCCCGTCTTAGTTTGCCAGAATTGGGGAGCGGTGGTGCTTCAAACGTTCTGGGGAACGACATCTGGGGTTGGACGGATTCTACAACCGGTCGCGAATACGCATTGATGGGCCTGACCAATCAAACTGCGTTTGTTGACATCACAGACTCGGCCAACCCGGTTTACCTGGGCAGCATGGCCACTGAGACCGGCAATCGTTCCTGGCGAGACATCAAAGTCCACAACGATCATGCGTTTGTTGTATCGGATTTGAATGGCGCACACGGCATGCAGGTGTTTGATTTGACTCAATTGCGAGGCGTGACAGCGCCACAGAGTTTTTCTCCAAACACGGTTTATGATGGATTTGACCGTGCCCATAACATCGCCATCAATGAGGAATCGGGATTCGCTTACGTTGTGGGTTCCGAGGTTGCCAGCGGTGGGTTACATGTGCTGGATATCAGCAATCCGACCAACCCGGTTCATGTCGGCGATTTTTCTGACGATGGTTACACACATGACGTACAAGTCGTGAATTATACGGGACCGGATTCAATGTATGCCGGTCGTGAAGTGGCTTTTGCTTCCAACGAAGATACGTTGACGATCGTCGATGTCACGGACAAGAACAACATAACGGAAATTTCCCGTAACGGTTATGAGGGAAGTTTTTATACTCACCAGGGATGGCTGTCAGAAGATCATCGTTTCTTCTTCATGAACGATGAACTTGATGAGCGTGACGATGCTGGCGTCAACGCCACGATTACTCGCGTTTGGAACGTCGAGGATCTGGAAAACCCCGTGTTGCTGAATGCACATGAAGGTACAAACTTTACGATCGACCATAACAACTACACCCACGATGGGTTTATCTTTCAAGCCAATTACACCAGTGGTTTACGAGTGTTGGAGTTGGTTGATGAGACCACGGGCGAGTTGGAAGAGTTCGGTTTCTTCGACACTTTTAACACAGATGACAACATTTCTTTCAACGGTGCCTGGTCAGTGTTTCCTTACTTTGACAGTGGGCTGTTCGTCGTCAGCGATCGTCAGAACGGTTTGTTTGTCCTCAGTTTCTCCCCGGTGCCAGAGCCAGGCAGTTTTGGCGTGGTTGCAGCCGGCTTGTTCGGAATCAGTCTGCTGCGACGTCGTCGCCGTTTGGCTGCCTAGTTGAAGTCCGCATCACAGAAGATTCTCAGTCAGAAGCCAGCTGTTCGACGGCTTCTGCCTGGTTTTCGTAAACTTGCACGATTTCATCAATCCGTAGCAACTTGATTGTCTCGCTGAGGTTTTCATTCAAGTTGCAGATCGCGAATTGGCATTCTTTTTTGCGAGCGTTTTCTCTGAGCAAGACCAACTGGCCGATCATGAAAGAGGCCATGAACTGGACTTTGGTCAGATTCAACAGCATGGCCGACTCGCTCATCTCTTGCAAAATTTGATTGAGTTTGTCGCCGACTTGCTGGGCAACTTGTTCGTCAACAACCTGAGGTTCCTCAAGTTTCACAACTCGAATCGCACCTTCGATTTGTTCCAGAATTTCTGCCACTTGCTGCCGGCCCTTGAGTTTGCGAGTTCTACATCTGATCTCTAAATTCTAGATGATCGAATTCTGCATTCAACTATGGACCATGCGCCATAAGAATCACAGGTGTTTGATGGCAATTGTGATATTTGGGAACGTTGACTGCGGCCGGGAAGCTTCGCATAAGACCAAGGGTCAACGGCGATGTTCAGGAGCCGGGTTTTCAGATCTAGTCGCGATCTTGCGCCCAGGTCGGCAATTGAAAACGCCCGTCTTGCTTGTTGATTGTTGTTGACCGTGCCACGGAACTGATTGCCAGTTCAGAATACAAGTGCGGAAACAACTGTCCGCCTCGCGACTCTTCCCATTTTATTTCGTCGCCGAATTCAGCGGCATCAATCTCCAACAAAATCAGTTCGGTATGTTCGGCGAAATGCTTGTGCAGCGTTTCAGCCAGTTGAAACCAAGTCGAAAAGTGGATGAAGCCATCTGAAACATCAACCGCAGAGCCGGTGAATACACGCTGAGCTTGGAATCCTGCCCACTCTTCAGGTCGCAGCACTTTGTAGATCAATGACTCGCTTTGGTTAGTCATTGGACTCTGATTTGGGGTGCAGAAAACTCAGGTGATGAGCGCAATGAACCAGTTGCAGTTGTTCAAGCGTATCTTTGTCCATCTCGCCGAATAAAGGTGAATCGTGAATCCGACCACGATGTTTTTCCAGACGTTCGATTGAGAAACTCAACTCCTGTACAGCTTCGCCGTCGCTCTTTCCGTTGACTTCGAAAACCGTGTCCGGCATGGTTGGTCCGCCGGCGGCCATGGATTTGGATTCGAGAATGTTGCTTAAGATGCTTTTTCCTCGAGTCATCTTGAGTGTCGAGAGCATGATGCGAGCGAAGAATGGCGGCCGTGGAAATCCGTCCATGGGAAATTTCATCCACTCGTTGAGATGAAGGCAAGTCTGAGCCAGATTCCAATCACCGGTCTGTTCGTACCCGTCGTTCAGCAGTCGTTTGAGTTCGGCTGTAATCTCAGACAGTTGACTAAACCGCAATTCTCGACGACTCTCTTTTACTGACATCCAGATCTCCCATTGTTAATCCAGCCACTAAATTTAACACTTGCGTGAAGGCATATTCAAGCCGTGGCTGAATAGTCAGCAAAGTTCGGTTACAATGTCAGATTCGGTTGTCAACGAAAAAGGGTGAAATATGAAATTGGGAAAAGTTGGGATTCTGCTTGTCGGAATTCTCGTTTGTGGAGTTTTGAAAATGGATTTGGTCCTTGGTGAGGAAGAATAT
>CAZOXC010000294.1:0-4992 GCA_964583205.1 uncultured Pirellulaceae bacterium
ATCCGGATCCGGCCAAGGCTTTAAAGAAGGTTCGAGCTGAGTTGGATCGCAAGTTGGCCGATAGTTCGGACAAAGATCGGGAATCTGTTCAGGCGGAATTGGATGCGCTGGACGAGCGTGAAAAGGTGATGTTGCCGCAACTGGAATTATTGCGCGACATGGCAAACGATGGGCGCAAGCTAATGTTGCCCTTGATGAATCGGGAAATTCCGTTGATTTGTGACGAGTGGCCGAAGCCCGAATTGGGAAGCGGCTGTGTCAAAATCACTCCGGCTCATGATCCCAATGATTATGAAGTTGGTTTGCGTCGTGGTTTGGAAATGATCAACATTCTGAACAAGGACGGTACGCTGAACGTGGAAACCGCCGCTTATGAGTCGCTGACTCTCAAGGAAGCTCGTAAGAAAGTGGTGGCCGATCTGGAGGCCCTTGATCTGGTTCCGGAAATTGAAGAGCGCGAGATCGAATTGCCGATTTCTGATCGGAGTAAAACTGCCATCGAACCGTATTTGGCCAATCAATGGTTCGTCAAGATGAATGATCTTGCACAATCTGCAATGGATGCCGTTTCGGATGGCCGAGTCAAAATCCTTCCGGAACGTTACGCCAAAGGTTATCAGGATTGGCTAAGTGAAAAACGTGACTGGCCGGTCTCGCGCCAATTGTGGTGGGGGCATCAGATCCCTGTCTGGTCGAAAGCTGTTGCGGATGAAGATGAGCTTGAGAGACTCAAGAAAGAACTTGAGGATGGCCTGAACATCAACGGAACCAGTGCTTCGTTTCAAGTGGAAGACTGCGATGAGCGGGATCCGGTCAAGCGATCAAAGCTGGGGCTGCCGCTGGCAACGATTCATGTCTGCATTCAAAAAGAAAATGATCCGCTGGAAAAGATTCTGGAAGATCTGGACTTTTTGCGAGTGGAAGATGTTTTGGATACCTGGTTCAGTTCGGCGCTCTGGCCGCACTCGACACTTGGCTGGCCAGAAAAGACCGCTGAGTTGGATTACTTTTATCCAACCAGTACGCTGATCACCAGTCGCGATATCATTACTCTGTGGGTGGCTCGGATGGTCTTGATGGGATTGAACAACATGAATCAAATTCCCTTTGATCAAGTCTTTATTCATCCAAAAATTCAGGATGGATACGGAGAAACGATGTCCAAGTCCAAAGGGAATGGCATCGATCCGCTGGACGTCATCGAAAAGTTTGGCGCCGATGCGCTGCGGTTTGGAATGGCCCGCCTGGCGACCGATACGCAGGATGTTCGCTTGCCAGTTCAATTTGAATGTCCACATTGCCAGGAGTCGATGGAGCAGACGAAGAAGAATCGAATTCTTCCCAAGGTCGCTTGCAAAAGCTGCAACAAAGAGTTTTCGACTCAATGGGCTGAAGACCCGGCAGACAAATCGTTGCCGCGAGGTCCGGTGATCAGCGAACGATTCGAAGACGCTCGAAATTTTGGCAACAAGCTATGGAATGCTTCTCGGTTCTCCATGTTGAATCTGGAAGGTTACTCGGCGAAACCTCTGGATCCGGCTGATTTGAAACTGGAAGACCGCTGGATACTCAGTCGATTGACCACGATTGGCAAGCAGGTTTCCGAGTGTTTTGAGACCTTCCAGTATGCCGAAGCCGGGCGATTGCTTTACGATTTTGCCTGGGACGAGTTCTGCAGTTTCTACGTTGAAATATTGAAGAAGCGTTTTGCCGATGAAGCACAACGTCCACTGGCGCAGCAGGTGTTGGCTTATTCGTTGGACCAACTCCTGCGTTTGTTGCATCCAATTATTCCATGCATCACTGAAGAGATTTGGCAATTGTTGGGTCGCATTGCGGGGCAGCGTGGACTGGAGCAAGTTGCGGATGCCGAGCCTGTGTTGGTGGCCGCCAGCTGGCCGAAACCAGATGACGAGTGGATTGATGCATCGATTGAAGCCCAGTTTGCAAATTTTCAGGATGCTTTGCGCGGCCTGCGTGATATTCGCAGTCGGCAGAATATCGATACCAAAACTGAGATCAGTTTTGTTGTTCGGTGCGAGCCAGATGTTGCCCAGCAACTGGAGCCGATGACGGGATATTTTTCTTCGATGGCTAAAGCCAATTGTCAGTCGATCGGTCCAGCGGTTGAAAATCCTTCTCCCAATGCCACCATCAGTTTGGCGAAGCTGGAGGTAGTCGTTGACCTGGCCGGGTTGATTGATGTCGCAGCGGAACAGAGCCGTTTGGACAAAGAGATGACTCGTTTGACCAAGTTGAGTGATGCTAATGAAGGCAAGTTGGCCAATTCCAATTTTGTCGATCGTGCCCCAGACGAGGTTGTTCAACAAGTCCGTGACGCGCAACAGGAAGTTTTGCAACAGATCGAGTCTGTGAAAAAGGCCTTGTCCGAATTGGAAAAGTACGATTCGGCTTAGTTACTCAGACAAACTTAAGTTTGTAGATGCTGGTTAAACACGCACACGACTACTGGTTTAACGGGCGGGAGTTCCGATTCTTCAGAGTTGCGTTTTCAGTTTGAGTAGCTACTCAAGCGATTGTTGGGTACTCTTGCCCGACTGGCTTTTTGCGATCCCGCTTAAGGCTCGTTATTCAACCGACTGAACTTCCGAACCCAGATCGCCATTGCGTAAGTTGTCGCGGTTTTCCTGCGAGTTGGCCAAGTAGACATATGCCAGACTGACGATCAAGGCAACAAACAGCCCGACGCCCAGGATAGCGCCCAGAATCATCGGCAGGTTGGATGGGTTCTCAGTTTGTTTCTTGAATTCGTTTAGAGTCGGAGCTTTAGTTGGCCAATTGCCTTCTTCAGGCTTGTTGAGATTATGCTCCTTGATCGCAGCCCGATTCAGCCTCGCGCGAAATCTGGTCTGGCAACCGGTGCACTTCAGTGTCTTGCCTTCAAAATCGTCGGCTACCTGATAACTCGATTCGCATTTGGGGCACTCAACTAACATTGTCGACTGTGACTGCTAAAAAATCCACGATCCAACTAAAGACGCAATGCGCACAATGAGAAGTATAGGACTGTCCAGTGGAAAATGGAAAAGAGGATTTTGTTTAGTAGCGTTTCTAGTGGGAATTTACCCAAAATACCGCACAGAATTTTCGAAAATTCGGATTCCATCAGCAGGCAGGTCGTCGGAAAGGCGTGTCCAGTGTGGATGGTGTGTGCGGTCAATGAAGCGTTCCGGGTGGGGCATCAAACCGAAAACTCTTCCCGTAGGATCGCAAACTCCAGCTACATTTCCTACAGATCCGTTTGGGTTGTAAGGAAATGGGACCTGTCCATTTGCGTTTCCTGGTGTCGCGTAGCGTAACGCTAATTGTCCATTTCCGAACAGCTGTTCGTAGACAGTTTGGTCGCGAACTGCAAAACGCCCCTCGGCGTGTGCCACCGGCAGGTACATCCGGTCGATGCCATCCGTGAACACACAAGGCGATTCGATCGATTGCAGGTCAACCCAGCGATCCTCGTATTGCCCGTGCCGATTCCAAGTCAGTGTGGCGGAAAATCCATGTTCTGATTCGTCAATCAGCAGGCCCGTTTTGATGAGCACCTGGAATCCATTGCAAATGCCCAGAATCAGTTTGCCTTGAGCGCGAAATTCTTCGAGACAGCTCTGCAGGGTCGACGCCATTTGATTGGCCAGGATCCGTCCGGCTGCGATGTCGTCACCGTAACTGAAACCACCCGGCACGCAGAGTATTTGAAAATCTTCAATCGTGTTGGGTTTTTCAACCAGTCGATTGATGTGAATCCGTTCGGGTAACCCACCCGCCTTTTCAAAAGCAAACGCCGTCTCTTCGTCGCAATTGGTTCCGGGCGATCTAAGTACAAGTACTCTCGGCTTGGCCATTTTAAATTTATCCTGTGACTGATTTGCGGAGTTGGATCGAATTACCCGAGTGAGTTGCCCCAATCCAGTGGCGATTGCCAGGCGACTCTAAGATCTTCAACGCTCAACTGGATGACTTGCTCGCCGCCCTCGCAAATCGCGACGCGATTGTCTGTTGTCGTGTTTCCGATTTGAGTGAACGCAACACCTGACAAAGTCGACTCGAAATCATCCTGATGTTCGGGAGCAATTTCTACAACAAACCGCGAGTTACTTTCGGAAAACAGTTTGGCAATTCGTGGATTGGTGCCTTGATTATTTTCCAGTGCCACACGGTCAAGATCGATTTCGCATCCGATTCGACCGGCAATCGCCATTTCGGCGACCGCCACCGCCAGCCCGCCTTCGCACAAATCATGGCAAGCTCGAATCAGCCGGCCAGCGAACGCTTGATGAACTGTCTCGAACAATTGTCTGGCGTCATCCGTGCGGACTTCTGGAACATTGCCGCCCGTCAATCCTTGTCGATGGGCAAAGTGTGAACCGCCCATTTCGTCGTAAGTTTTTCCCACCAGGTAAAGCAGGTTTCCGGCCGCTTTGAAATCCATTGTCTGGCACTTGCGCACATCATCGATTTGTCCGATCGCGCTGATCAGCAGCGTCGAGGGGATCTTGATGGTCTCCCGCTCGCCATTTTCCGCCGTGTAGCTGAATTCGTTATTCAAGCTGTCTTTGCCGCTGATAAAAGGCGTTTTGTAGGCAACTGCGATATCCTGACAGGCCAAGGCGGCTCGGACCAGAGAGCCCAGAGTTTCTTCCCGATCGGTGAAGCCCCAACAGAAATTGTCCAGGATGGCGATGCGATTGGGGTCGGCGCCAACCGCGACGCAGTTTCTTACTGCCTCATCGATACCACTGGCGGCCATGTGATAGGGATCAATGTCGCCATAGTAGGGATTCATTCCGCAGGAAATCGCAGCCCCGCGATAAGAGTCCAGCAATGGCCGAACCACAGCAGCGTCACCGGGCCCGTCATTTTCGGCTCCCACCAGCGGCTTCACAACGCTCCTGGCCAGGACTTCGTGATCGTATTGGCGAATGACCCAGTGTTTACTGGCGATGTTCAAACTGGAAAGCAGGCCCAGTACATCGT
>CAZOXC010000295.1:0-4992 GCA_964583205.1 uncultured Pirellulaceae bacterium
ATTCTCGTCCTGATCAATCTGCGTTTGATAAGTCTCACGCAGTGAATCAATATTTGAACCATAGTGACCGATCACTCGCCCAACATCCTCCGTGCGGAAGCTTGCTTGACAAGTCCCGGGGACGATTCCACGTAGGTGATCAACTGCTTTTCGAACATCTTCGTCGGTTTGACCGTAAATTAGGGCATGGCCGGAGTCGATTTGATAAGAAATTTCAGTTCCCGTTTTACTCTCGATCAGGCGTTTTCCCTCCCAGCGGTTCCGCGTCAACGTTTTGCTTTGCTGGTCAAAAACGGGAACCTTGCCTTCGAATATGCGGTTCGCTGAAACAAGGACTTGCCCTTGCTTTTTGTCATGGTCAACGACGCGGACGATAAGCTCTCCACCTGCCTGGACATCGCATTTTCGCGGCATACGATTGCGAAAAAGTACAGCTTCTACGGAGTCCTGAAGCACGCCAAAGACCTTGAAGCTGTTGGAACTTGTGACCACCATTTTGCATGTCTCGCCCAACGGATGGACTTGATCTAGGTTTGGAATCACGATTCGACCTTGAGCCAAGTTCGTCCGTTCATACAGTCGCTCAGCGATAAAAGGATTTGCTTTTCCTTCCAGTCTCTCTGACAATTGCGTTGCTTGATTCCATGACAATCTGTTTACAGCAACAAGCCCCCGCGAATCCGGTTTCGCTTGATCGGGTTCAACGGATACGAACGATAGGCCCCTAACCCAACTTTCTTGAAAGCTATCATCCAATGACTGAAACGCTCGGCCTGGTTTACGCAGCGCGATTTTGACGGACTCTCCAACACGCCGGTTGCACACCTGTGGCTTCTTTACTCTGGCGCAGTAAACAAGCCCTTTGGCCTTGGGGATCGCGATGCTGACGTGAACTGCATAGTCGTCGATTTCAGAAATGACGCCATGACAAGGTGCTTTCGGCAGGTCTTCGAGGAACTCTGTGATTGCGCGGTCTGCGATTGGAAAGACAGACAATTCGATCTCTTCGGCGGACTCTCCCAATTCGACAATTTTGACATCAATTTTTTGCCCGCTTTTGAACTGAGCGGGTAAGTCATTTACCTTTCCCAAAGCCAATTGTTGTCGGTAAAGCCGAAGGGTTAGCCCTGATTTCTTTTCGCGGACGTAAACACAAGTTTCATCTTGTTCGGCGGCATCCGGCTTCAAGCACTGGACAGTGATGCGATCCCCCAACGAAAATGCTTCTCGGAATACCTTATAGGCACTTCGCTGGGCGGGTGAAACAAGAACGGTCCCCCTGTGATCATCATTCCAGCGATATCCAATCACCTCGACCTGTTCTTCGTGATTGGTGTCAAGCTTGAATGCATTTGCGATCGCAACCCAATCCAAATCCGAATCTGCAACCGAGTTTTCGGATTTAGTCGTGTGGCCGTCTGCACCAGAGTTGTCCCATATCTCCGAGTCGTCAACGACTTGATCACCGGACTCGCGTACTGAAACATTCGCAGGCAACGAAACATGCTTGGTCGACGTAAGACCAGCGCCTCGAGTTCCCTTGGCTTTGCGTTTCTTGAATTTGCTCGCGGCAAGCTGTTTCGCCAGTGGCTCACCGAACGCTGTTCGTTGCCGTCCAAGCGAATGCAACGTCTTGATCCGAAGCCCGTCTTGAGATTGCGTGATATTCAACTGTGCCCCAATTGGCACGATTTGATCGAGTAAGATTCGTCGTCGATTCTGTGACTTACTCGGACTGATCGCGTGGGAGCCAAACTCTTGTTGCATTAACAAAAAAAAGTCCCACTCGTCGCAATCAACAACTCGCCTGGCAAGTTCTGGCGCGATTCGAACGATAAAACTACAGCGAAATACAGCTCCGTCACTATCATCGACTGCTTGTGATGCTGATCGGTCAATTTTTCGCGAAGCACACAGAAAAGCGAATGGTTTTCTACGGCTGCAAATCGAATCAAATCCCCATTTCATCAGGTGAGATTCATCATCCGACGCGGGTTGCTCGGAGTCTGAATCGATATTGATTGGAGAAAAAGAGCGCGCTCCTGATTCAAGCGGTGGAAGGTCAGGATTGAGGACATCGAAGCACTCAAATGGCATCGCCTTGCACAAAAGCAAACGGATTTTGTCCATTGCCTCAAAGTGAATGGGCCGATGCTCACGTCCCCGCATTCCGCGTGCAAGCGTGTCGATCAGTGACTCTTGTTTTGACAAAACCTGCTGGCGAATCAGATCGCCTCGCACGAAGTATTCCATTGCCCATGTGTCGGCCAATGCTTCGTTGAACTGGTCTCGCACTTTGTCGATCCATTTCCCAAAGTTTGGATGTTCGGTGATCCGTTCACTATTGGCGCGGACAAAGGCGTCAATCGCTTCCACATCCGTGACTTCAGATATCTGTTTGATCCACTTCTTCTTCGCGCTTCGCGAGAGATCCTTTAGCTGACCGTAACCAACGTTATCGATTCGCTTTTTCCAGCAGTCCTGCCATGATTCCGAATGTACAAGGTGAGGCATTTCACCCTGACGCGCTCGCATCCAACAATCAACTGCTTTCAGGCCGAATTCCAAGTCGTCGCGGCAAGAGGCAGTAAAGTGTCGCTGGCGTTCGCGAACAATGGCTTTTTGCCCGGACGACCATTCTTTGTCAAAGTGCAATAGCGAGTCATTTTGCGCCAATTCCATCAAGGGTAAAACGAATGACATCTCATAGGCACAAGCGAACTTGTCGGCGTTCATCATCAATTCCGCATCGCGAATGTCGCCGCGAAATCGTTTCAGTTCGTAACCGATCTCAGTGATGTCGCCATCACCGTCCAAGGCGCCAGCTCGCGTTAGCGAAGATTCAGCACGCTGAAGCTCGCCGGCCAACGGAGGATCTACCCAGGGAAAATCCCCTTCCTTTAATGAGCCAACGCCTCCAGATCGCGCGTTAAGAATGACATCGTCCAGTTGGGAGCGTTGAATCTCCGGCAGTGTGTCTGAGGGAAAGATGTCATCGTCATAAAACTCTTTCTCTGTATACAGCGTCCATGCATCACCTGGCTGGACTCGGCCAGCCCGGCCCCATCTTTGGCGACAGCCTGCGCGAGAGTGAATGATCGCGCCAATCAGTTTCATCTGGTTTTCGTAATCCCAACGCGCTTGGTTGATCACTCCTGATTCCACTACATGGAGAATTCCGTGAATCGTCAGGGATGTCTCGGCAACATTCGTCGTCACGATTACACGTCGCTGTGGGTCAGGGAATTTTTCAACGTGCCATTCGCCCGGCAAGGGGCTGCGATGCCAAGCCGCCTCCGTTGACAAAACAATGCGTCGCTGCGCATTTGAACCTAGGACGCTCTCGAGAGTAGCTTGGTTCTGACTGCCAAATGCATAGCGTTCGACTGTGCTTGGGGCGTTGCCAGAAAGATCGACGTTGTGTGTTTGCTCAAGAAGTGCTTTGACCTCGTTCAATATCAGGCCAAAACGTCCAACGTTGTTGTAAACAAAAACTGATTGTGCAGGCGTTTGACCATCCTTGTTCAGAACGGCTTCGACAATGGCTTTGGTGACATCCTCGTTGGTAGCATGAGGCTTTGCCAACGCAAGATCTTGGTCCTTTTGAGGCAATGCGGTATAGAGCGGCAGAGCCGCGAATCGGTCGCCCAGTCCCGAGATGTTGGCTGCACGCTGCTTCATCAAACCTACAGCCGTATCAATAGGCGTTTGGCCTTGCAGGAAAGCAACGATGTCGCCTTGTTTTTCACTGAGCAAGCCGCCTGGTTGCCCAGTGGGTTCGTCTAAGTTCTGCATTCGCTCAAGCAGTTCAATGACTTGGTCAGCGACAAGACTCGGCAACTGCTTAGCGAATTGGGAGAACGTCGTTTTGTCATAACCAAGAGCCCAGTCGGGGCTGCGAAAATGAGTCGTCACTTCATGGCATCGACCCTCAAACTCAATCGTTCCGACTTTGCTTCGATCGCCCAAGTACCTTGCAAAAAAGTCGCGAAACTTTTGGTGATCAATGGTTGCGCTGACAATCAGCAGTTTCAAATGCGGATGACGTGGCAACACTTTTGTAACCAACCCGATGATCAGATCAATGTTCAGGCTACGCTCATGAGCCTCGTCAATCACGATCATTGAAATCTTGTCTAAGTCACCCCTCGCGATCCAATTGATCAGTTTGCCATCAGTCACATAAACCAAACGCGTGTACCAATCCGATGCGCTGCAGCCACCATGCTGAAATCCAACGTCAAGGGACGGGCCGATGTTGCCACCGTTCATTACACCACCAACGTACGATGCAATGCCGCGTGCAGCTTGAATGCGTGGTTGCGTCACAACGATCTGCCCACGGCGAGCAAATGAGCCTTCATCGCCAATTTTTTTCGGGGGGATGAGTAGTCGATAGGGCAAAAAGGTCGACTTTCCCGATCCAGTCGGGCTAACCACAATCAGCACTTGGCAGTTGTCATCACAAAGCAGCTTGTAAAGATCCAGCAACTTTTCGTTGGTGATGCCGAAAACAGACTCATCCAACTGCGGCGGTAGTTCAACTGCCTCACCAATGGCAGAAACCGCAGCGTTAGCAATAGCGGCCGAAACGGGACGCACCTTCTCGATTTTGCTTTCGGCGGTTTTGCACGCGTCGCACAGAATCACTGGGGCGCATCCTCTCGCCAGTTGAGCGGTGACAACGGGAGCGGATCGCTGGATTTGCGATCCACAAACACAAGAAAGATGTAACTCGTTTGCCATTATGAATTGCCCCCGTGTGTTGGCCACTCGGTTCCGTAGTCGAAATGATCAACCCCGCGAAAGAAGCAAGGTCGCACAAGAAAATTGCTTGTCGCTGGATGATGAATCCAGCGATGGACTGCAGCGCGATAAAAACCGACAACCGCTTGCTCCAGTCCAGTGTGAAAAAGATCAATAACGAACGGTTGTTCTCCCATTCGGAGACATAGCCCATCAAGTCGTTGACAAGACTGATCAAAACAATAC
>CAZOXC010000296.1:0-4953 GCA_964583205.1 uncultured Pirellulaceae bacterium
TGCCCATCCAGACCGTCTATCACAATTTTACCGAACAGATCCGATCCCGACTTTTGCGCCGAACGACTGGAAGCCAGCATCATGATCTCCCGTCTGTCGGATCGAGCATTTTTTCGAACAACATCTCCGATCATTTCACCACCCAGTCCGGAAAAGCAAGTATCGATCATCACGACGATGCGGACACCATCAAATGCGTCGCTGACAAACTCGTTACCCAGCGCACCAGCCGAAACGCCATTGCGAGCCACATTTTCTTTGGAACAATCTGGAGTCACAAAATAGAAATCCTGGCCATCAATTTCGTGGCCATGCCCAGACCAGTACAGCACAACTGTATCGTTCGGCTGCAAATCTTCCTTGACTCGATCGATCTCGGCAAACACATCATTGCGGGAGGCAGGAGTGACGTTGTCGTTGGCTTCGGCATCCGCATAGAGTCCTTGGGCACCTTGAATCAGCAATTCCCGAATTCGTTTGGCGTCACCAACCGAATTCCCCAGCGTTGTAAAGTCGCCAGCGGATTGATACTCGTCAATTCCGAAACTGAGCACATGCAACTTGCGCCCTGGCGGCACCGTATCGTTGCTGCGATGCCAGATGCGGATCGGATCATAAAGCTGTGAGGAACCTTGCGCCAAGGCGGCTCGAAAAGAAATGTCATGCACAGCCGGATCAAGCGTGATAGTGACTTCGTAGGAAAAATCTGTTCCTGATGTGCCGGCATTGATGGCCGTCTTGTCACTGCCGTTCTGCCTCACCCAGATCTCACTAATTTCGGTATTGGGGGGAGTCGTGACTTCCAACTTGACAGTCAATTCTGGTTCACGAGTCACAAATTCAGCACCCGGAATTTCATCAAACTCAGTGGCGAAATCATCAGCAATGCTCCACTCTACGTGGGGCGCAAAATATTCTTTGACTTCACCAGCATCTCCCAATCCCAACTGAGCTTTGGCTTTGTTAACGCTGGCGGTTTTCCACAACAGTTTCATCAACTCCGGTTTGTAGAATTTTTTGTAGAACGTATCCAGCGGTTGGAAATCGGCGAGCTTCTTTGCGCCTCGATTGACGTGCCAACCCACCAGGCGTTCACCGCCAGCCGAACAGTCATAGTAGCCTTGCGGCGTCCATGCCACCCATTCCTGTCCGGCGACGAACAAGCTGAAAACCAGTTGATGCGTATTGGTATTAAAGAAATTTATTACACGGTCGCTGCCATAAGCCAGCATAAAACGATTGTCGGCCGAACGAGACATCCCAATCACACCTTCACTCTGCTGCGATAACTTACGCAACTCGGCACCCGTGTTCGGATTAAAGATAAAAATCCCTTTACCGGTCGCTACCCAGGATTCATTGGGAGCTGTCGTAAAAATTCGATCGACCCGCCCATACCGCGACTGAGGAATCAAAAAGAATTCGGATTCATAATCTTGATTGGTTGGTCCGCGATATTTTAAAAGCAAATCAGGTTCAGAATTGACTTGGCGTTCTTCCCGGTATTTGGGCAACTGCCATTGCTGGTCTCGATACGCATCAGTGGCCAGAATTACACGGTGTCCGCCCTGAGACTTGTCTTCCAATGGCTGCTTCGGCAAGTTGAGGTCTCTAAACCGGAAAGTCGAAATATCAAACCAGCGTTGCGGAATTATTTTCGACGAATCCGGATCATAAATTGCAGACCACTCGATGACCGATTGATAGTCGCGTTCATGGCGAAATCGAGTTTCATAGAGCAAGTCCGAGGTAGAGGCCACAACGATCTTCAGTTGGTTGTTCTTGCCCGTAGCAAGTAGATTGTTTTCGACATCGCTGGATATCCAGCGTCCATCATCAGTTTGGGTTGCGGTCAACAAAGCTGTTTGTTGCCAGTCAAAAGCGTTGTTTTTGACAAGGCTGTCTGTGCTGACAAACCCGGCATGGACCTTGTAGGAAGACTTGCTGAAGTCTTTACCTCCCGAGCCAACTTGACCCATCAATTTGTTTTTTGAACCAGCTCGACCAGTTGCATAAAAAATCTGCCCACCATCATTCGCCAGACTCAGGAATGAAATCGGCGTTCCCGATTCAGGTGCCCCGCTACTCAGCAGCGTTCCTGCCTGACTCCACTTTTTGATTTTCCCGTCAATACTGGCTGTGAAAATATCTGAATCGGTAGTGACCAATCCAGTAATTCGCTCGTCATGTGCTTTGAACTTTTTCACCCGCTTGAATGTGCCAGTCTGAAAAACCGAGATCGAGCCTGATTCGTGAGCCAGCACAAAGTTTGAATCGTTATTGACAAATCGAATTGCCAAGCCTGCAGATTCAAGCTGCAAGTGCTTTACAAGTTTGTTGCCATCAATATCCCAGAACAGAAGGGTTCGATCTTCCGAAAGAGAAGCCAACCAACTACCCGACTTGAGGAACGACAATCCAAAAATCGTCTCTTTCTGGGGAGTGACAACCTGGAACACTTGCCAGTCAGCGGTATCGACAAGATAAATCCGAGCGGCGAAATCAGCACTGCCGGTCACACCAACCGCTAGTCTGCGGCCATCATCCGACAGGGCCAGACAACTGATTTCACCCTGGTTTCCAACCCCGGCTTCAAACCGCAGCGTTTTCAACAAACGAAAATCACTCGAATCGAATACTCGAACACACTTATCAAGATAGCCACAGAACAGTCGTTTGCGTTTTTCGTCGACGGTAAGCGACAGAGCAGGGGTCGAAGTTGAACTGCCATTAAAAGAAAGTATTTGCTCCTGCGAATGGCCCGGCTGACAAACGTAGCCGAGCACAAAACCAAGCACAAAGATCACGCACAGCGACCTCAAAACAAGCTTACAACAGTTCATCGAATCTCCCAACTCAAAAGCCATTCCAAGTATGGCAGAAAAAAAGGGCGACGAAAATCGCCGCCCTGAAGCTTCCTAGTTAGAAAGCCGAAGCTCCTTAGCTGTTAATAGTGGAAATCCACTAAAGGCCCTACCATCCACAACGACTTGGTCGAGCAAATAATCGCATTCCGTTTCCACATGGACGTTGCAAAATTCCGCATTGGCCCTGGAAGAGTCGTCCTTGAAACAAACGACCCTGGAACAAACGACCTTGGAACAGGTTTCCACTTAACACTCGAACGCGACCTGGACTGCCCACTCCGCTACCGCCCATGGCACCAGAGCCACCAACACTGAATTGAGCTTGACCCATACCTGGATCAAATCCAGAAGGTCCGATTGGTCCAGATGGTCCCGGTGCAGGGCCGATCGGGCCAGGGGCCGGCGCAATCGGAGCAGGTACAACAGGCGCACTTGGCATGACCAGTGAATTGCCGGGCGCGCTAGGCATGATACTCGGGCCAGGAGCGATCGAATCAGATGGATAAACAGGAGTCGACGGGTAACTGTTCATCGGTGTACTTGGGTAAACCGGATTCCAGTTGGTGCCCGACGGACAGCAGTTGTTGTATTGGTACTGAGGACAACAGTTGTTGTAGCCGGAATAACCATAGGATATGACGGGAGCCGAGTAGTGCATCATCGATGAATCAATTACGTGACCGCCACCAATGATCTGGCCGCTATGCATATGTCCCTGCTGGTGAATAATGTGTCCACCTTCGACAACATGGCCAGAATTGTGGCTTCCGTCATGAGTTTCAGTGGATTCTGGTTCCGGCGCAGTTATCGACTCGGGCTCCTGAATTTCTTCTACTACTTCTTCCACTGCTTCCTGCACACTCTCCACTGCATCCTGAACAGCTTCGACTGCATCCTGTGGGGTACTCTTGTAGCTGGTATTCCAAACACGACTTCGCAAAATTGGTGATACTGCCAACTCCAGCTCGCTGACCGGGCTAAGTTGTTCGCCGTTCTCTCCCAACATGCGAATCGCTTTGCAAATTCGCCGATGGTCGCTGGCAACCATATCGAGGACCAGTTGGTTCTCACAATCTTCCAACAACAAATTCATTTTTTCGGTTGCAACAGAAATCTTGTTGGCTGATTCTACAAAGTCATTTTTTACAAAATGTTGGCCAGCTTCATCAATCAATTGCTTGATCTCAAACGCGACGGCAAATTCAACTTTAGAAACAACCTTGGTCGCATTGCTGAAGTCTTTACTGAGTCCGGCCGAACACACATTGACCGAAACAATTGACGCGATTGCCACAACGATCGCCACTTTCATTCTCATCTGATTCTCCGATGTATCTCTTGTTAGATGTAGACTCGATTGTTAGCAGGCAACAATAGTAAACTCAACACAAACTATCAAGATAGGCAAAATGCGATACTGAGAGAAAATAACTGCATCGTGGCTATTTTGTCCGATATTCGATCACGATGCTGTCCCGTACAGGCCCGATTGAACGTTTCACTGGCTTTAAGTCGACTTCCGTCCGCCCGCCGCTGCCAATCCAGATATCGCCATCGCCTCGAGTCACTTCAACCGGGGCGGGCTTAGCTTCTGAAGGATCCCAGGCGATTGCGAAACTGGCCGAGATCAAACCGGACAAGTCAGTATTTCCGACTTTGGATTTGAAGGCTGCGCTGTGTTCAAAGCCGGTGACTTTGAATTTTTCCACGGCCGAATTGTTCAAATACCAGCCTGATACTTTGCAGCGATTCCCGGCTCGCACGATCCAGTATTGCATCGGCTTGTCAGTTTTATCTTTGTCTTCGGCGAAGAAAAAACTGTTCACACCATCAAATGTCAAATCCACCGCGGCATCGTATTCGGATCGATTTTCGATCATCACGTAAAATTCATCGCCCTCGGACAATTTAACTTTACCTCGACCATCAGTTTCGGAGGCCGAAGCCGCCAGCGGCTGGCCATTAACGAAAATTTGCAGCGAATATGGACTGTCTTCTGTAGATTTGACAATCCCTTTTGGCCCGTCAACAAAGATTCCAGGCTGCTCCAGCGACGTTTGCAACCGCGAAAGCAACTGGCTCTTAC
>CAZOXC010000297.1:0-4932 GCA_964583205.1 uncultured Pirellulaceae bacterium
TTTTGTCTCATGACGGTAGATTCTTGTTTCTGACAAGGATCTGCCGTTTTTTGTGAGGCTTTGATGACGACTGCTCGAAATCAGCTGGTGGAATCGTTTACTGGAGAGGACGAGTGATGGTCATTCAATACTGCTTCTATATTCTAATCTTGTGTGCGCTATTCGTAGTCCAGGGGTGTAGTCAAAAAGACAAGAATGAATCAAGGGGACAGGTAGAAGTGCGGCTACGCTACATCGATAATCTTTACGATGTTAGTAGCGAATATCTCGACTCCCCATATTTATTCGTTAACGGCGAATTAGTTCACGTCGAATCTATTGGTAATCCAACATCAGTTGACGAATTGGCCAATTCAATTACCAACGCAAAAAATAAGTTTCCAGTGTATCTCCACATTACACCCGAACCCTTTAATCCATTGACAGTTGAAAACGCTTTCAACAAAGCCTTAGAGATTGCTGAAATCGTAACTATCAATGGGGGCAAATCCAATTTATTGGATGGAACGATTTTTTTAATACTAAGCGATTACAAGAAGTACGAATTGGATCCTGTTTACCCAAAAAAGAAAGGCAAGTAATTGGAAGGGGCGGCAGGGCTTGGCTGCTTTTTGTAGTAATAAAGACGGGTACGACGCCCATTAATCGTGGCGTATCAACATTGTTTCTGCTTTCAGCACGAATGCTTTATGCCTGTCCGTTTTGCTCTCTTGAAAACAGAGAATGCAATGTATCTAGTTTTGGATTCGTTGAATAAAATTCATGATCGCGAAGCAATAAACATCGGGCAAACTCCGGTGCTCCACGAATTCGGACACTACCTCGGCCTTAACCACATTGGTCGCGACCATGAAACTCACCCGAAGCATTATTTTTACGCCTTGTACACTGTCCAGGCGATTGCTGGAATGTCAGGTGCGACTAGTGTTGCAGGATCAAAAAAAGTCTTGGCAATTCAAATTGCTGGTCATGTCGTAATTCCCGCATCTATTTTTTGTACGGGACCAGCCAATGCAAGTTTTGGAATGAAGTATTTAGCAGCGTGTTCAATAGCTTTGAATGGTCTATTAATCTACATCGGTTCTTTTGGGGGAACCGTAATAGTGGTCTACTTAATTCGAATGACAAAAAAAGTAAAGGCGTGAGTGAATAAAGAGGGAGAAAGGTAAAGCTAGTCAAGGACAGGCGTAAATCGTATTGCTATTGCTTTGAACGCAGTCAACATACATGTCCTTTATGGATCGGTATGTTTGCATGTTTGTGTCTCGGTCCAACGATCGTTTGCGTTGATTATGTCCAGTGATTATTGCACCGCGCAGCAAGCAAACAAGCGTCATGAATTCAATCGATTTAGTCTGACGGAGCAGCAAGATATCGCTCCAATACGGGGCTAAGGTTGTGCCGCATCGGAAGGGCAACTTTCAACTTACCCTCGGCATCAAAGATGTATGTCGCTGGGAAGCTTGGAACGGAAAACGACTCTTCAAGTGTTCCATCTGAGTCAATCAAATTGGGCCAGGGCTTGGGGTTAGCTTTCAGATAGTCATTCGCTGTGTCTGCCTCGGCTTTGGAGTGAACAGCCAAAACCTTAAAACCGCGAGCCTCATACTTCTTTTGCAATCGTTCCAACTCCGGAATGAAATGGAGACACGGGCCGCACCACGTACCCCAAAACTCAACCAACACAACTTGACCTTTCAGTTGGTCTTGCAACTCTTCGGTCAACGCATCCCCCATTATTTCCTTAAGCGTTTTCCCCTCAAGAGCATCGAGCGCGTCACGTCCACCGTCCGGCACGTGGCGAAAGATCTTGTCCTGTCCGACCGTCAGCGAGCGTGAAAATTCTCGAAGCTCAAGGGACTCCAGGCCAGAAAACTCCGCCTCAATCCGTTGTTTTGCTTCTTCATCAATCAAATCAGACGATACAGAGAGCCGATTGAGCTTCGGCAGCTTTCGTAAAAGCATCACCGCATCTTCAGAAACGATTCCTTCCACGGTCAATGATTCGAGATCGTCGCAAGTGCTCAGCTCATTCACACCAGCATCCGTGAAATATGCTATCTGGTTCGTTGAGAAGTTGCGGAGCGATTTATTTGACTTGATCCATGGCACGATTGAGTCATCGCAATAGCCGGGGAACATCAGAATGAGACTTCGCAATGATTTCGCATCAGCGATGAAAGACCATTGATTCTGATCGACAGCATTCAGCGAGATTTGCAGCAATCCAAGCTTCGGAAATTCACCAAGAACTGCCAGGTCAATCGCGTTGCCGTTAACTTGCAGATGTAGTGACTTCAGTTGGCGCAACTGGTCCGCAGAATCCAGAAAACGCCCATCAAAGTCTTGGACCGTCAGACTAAGATTCAATAGTCGGTCACATTTACATATCGCCTCGGCCAGTTCTTTCGTCCAAGGTATTCTGCTCAGCGTAAGTTCTTGCAAATCGTCATGCTTCTCGATCACTTGTGCTACTTGGGCGGCAGTCGCTCCTTCTTCAAGCCCCTCAATGTTCAGAGCTTTGATGGATTCTCTTTGAACGAGCAAATCAATCTGCTCTGAAGTTACGTTGGAGAGTTTGGGAAGGTTGCTGACACCTGGCATCTTCAAAAGAATATCAGGCAAGATTTTTCGTTGATACTCCGACAGATGACCACTAAGTCTAATCGAAGCGACGGTTTTCCATTGAGGAAGGTTTTCCATGAGTTCATCGGAAAGCTCAAAATCTCCCTGCACTTGAAGCCTTTTGATACTGGTGGATTTCGAAAGGGAGTTAAGAAGATCAAGGTCCAACTTCCCGCCCCTCCAGTTGATCCAAACCAGACGTTTCAAGGTTGGAAATGACTGATGAAACTCTTTTGGAACCTCACTCTCGAAATATGTATATAGTCCAGCAAGCCCCGGAATTTCGCTAAGAGCTTGCATCATTTCAACGGCGTCGGAACCGAAAACGACGTTAAAGCAAAGCGGGGCTTCATGTCCACGGAACTGGCGAACTTCATCAAGCTCAACCACCATCGCGTCGTGAAAAAACTGCACCTTTGGAGATTTTGACACCACGGCGACCAGCGCGGAATGGAGGTACGGATCCGGATTTGGCAGTTCAGGACATAATTGACGACAATCCGAATATCATTATTCATGCCGTTACGTTTACCGGGGGTGCCGACCAGGCAACAATGAGGACAATAGCGCATTCGACCAACGGAGAACATTTCCACGCCAACACCAGAGCGGAGTTGGAAGAAGTATTTCGACGGATCGCAGCAAGTGTGCCCACGATCCTTACGCAGTAGATTCAGCCAGCGACAACTGGGAGCCGAATCCTCAAAACGGCTGGCCCATCAGAAGAGCCAAGCAAAGTCGCTTGACCTCAGTAAGGCATTCTCGCGTGATGACTCTTCTCTACACGCGTGATGACTCTTCTCTACACGCGCGATGGCTCTTGCACAGATCGCCCGTCCGTAACCATTCGCCCTTCGGCGAATTTTTAGCGGCGCCGTTTCAGCAGTACGACACTACCAATCAATAGAGAAGAGAACAGAGCAGTAGTCGGCTCGGGCACGGTAGCTACAGCAACCCCGGCGATTGACGTTTCTAGATCGAAGCCGCCAAGGTTGGGCTGTGTATGCGTGAAATTGATCGTTTCACCCTGGTAGTCGTCAAACAACAATTCATAAATCCAGGTCACTTGAGTGTTGGCGCCCGGAATCGCAAAAGATTGATCGCCAGCTACTGCGTTTCCAATACCAGTTACTGAGAAATTGTTCCCGCCACCAAAATTTGATCCACCGACCGCATCCAATTGGCTTTGGCCGTAAACACGAATCGCACCACTGTCACCGATCCTGATATTTGGCGTAACAGCAACGGAAAGCGAGACTGGTCCTCCAATAGTAAACTGCCAGTCAATGCTATGACCGAAAAGGTCGCCCGAACCGGGCGTTGGGTTGGTCGGATTATTAAAATCAAAATCAAAAGTATCGGCATTTGCATCAAGTACCCCGTTACCTGTGAAAGAGATATTGCCGAAAGCGGCTGGACTGTCGGTAAACGTATTAGAAGGGCCGACACCAGAGCCATCGTAAACTGCCCAGCTTTGAACAGCTTGCTGGCCGCCGAAAGCCGTGTTGAGATTTGTCGACACTGGAGTGACCGAGTCTAAGATCACTACGAGGTTTGAGCTAACGACATCGGCTCGAGCATTAATCGAGCAACAAGCGACCAAACCAACAAGCAACAATAATCTAAGGGTATTCACCTAGCATCTCCTGCAGCAATTTCCACCTGACAGTATTTACCACTTGATCTAACCAGACCAAGTAGGGCTATCTAACCTATCCAGATGCCACCAAATTAACATCGTAAAAATCGGCAATTTCGTAATATTTGTCAAAATAGGTTGTTGTGAAATGGCTAACAAATCCTGAGTCAGGCAACAGCAATTTCCGGTGAGATTTTGGTCGGCTGGCCAGGGCCTTTTTGCAAGTTATCAAAGGTGGTCATCGCCACGAGTGCACAAACCAATCCCGCTGGCCTCTCCAGTGTCGAATTCGCTGGTCGCAACCTTTTCAGAGTGCTTCAAAGGGTAAGTACCGAAAAGAGTCTTTCAAGATCAACGTTCGACTTGGCTGGACCAAAGCTGAAGCGAATAACTCCGTGTTCGGCAGTACCGATTTGTTGGTGAGCGAGTGGCGAACACTGAAAACCAGCGGATGCAATGATGCCATTTTCCTTCAAACACTTGGCAATGGCCGGAGTATCATCGCCGAAATTGACAGCCACGGTTGGCATCTTTTTTTCAAAGTCGAAATCGTGACATATTCCAGCCGCCGGAATTTTTCGGATCCGATTTGTAAATTCCGCTGCCTGCTGGCGTGCGTTGTGCAACCGATCAGCGTTTGTCTCATCGCTGAGCCACTGGCAACCAGC
>CAZOXC010000298.1:0-4927 GCA_964583205.1 uncultured Pirellulaceae bacterium
ACAGCAATCGCATCATCGGTTGCCGGCACGTACACACTCCAGTACTGAGCTTTCAAGCCGCCTTTTTTCAGTCGGTCAATATCAGTGTGAAAATCAGTTGGCTCGGCAATATCGATTCTGTCAAAAGAATAGTTGGCCGCACGACGCATCGCCCAAGGCAAATCATTGTGTCCATCGAACAGCATGCCTCGTTCGTGAATCTCACGCGCTTCGTCACTCAATTCGACCAACGGTTTTTCATACTGGGCACAAACCATTGTTGAGAATGGCAGCAGGAACAGAGCACCGAACAACAATAAAGAGATGGCAGATCGCATTGGAGTATTCCTTGTGATGTGACAAACAGATTCCTGATTGTATCAAATCCAGGCCTGGTTTGAATTCGCTCACCTTCTCAATGCAAACAATTTCACCAAGTCGCGAATCGCCTGAAGAGCCTGCCTTGGACCGGCTTTGGATTTGCCGCCGATCCGATCATTGAAGCAAATTGGAAATTCAGTAAATTTCGCATCGGCTCGATGAAGCTTGACCAGAATCTCTTCCAGGTATGCATATCCCTGGCTGCGCAGCGAACTAACGTCACACTTCTCCAGACACTCGCGATGGTAGACGCGGTAGGCACTTGAATAATCACTGATTGGAACTCGCAAAATCATTCGCGAAGCTTGGTTGACCAGACGACTGGCGATTCGCCGATTCCAGGGCCAATTATCGATCTGGCCGCCGGCACAATACCTGGAACCGATGAAGATTTGCGGTGCAGAATTGTTCAGCTCGCTGGCAAACTGTGACAAGTAAACTGGATCGTGACTGCCATCGCCGTCCATCGAACCAATCCAGTCGTAGCCCTGTTCCAATCCAATTTGCATTCCTTGACAAGTCGCCGCGCCGATCCCCAGCCGCTGGGAGCGATGAACCACATTCAGTCGAGGCTCCTGTTTTGCGTGTTGCTCGCACCATTCTCCAGTACCATCCGGCGAATTATCGTCGACCACCAACACATTGGCAAAAGGGATCAATTCGAACAAGCGAGTCAACTGTGCCTGAATGTTATCCCGCTCGTTCAGAGTCGGAATCACAATAAGCAGTCGCGGCGAGTTGCTTGTTTCACTGGACATGATGCAGGAATATCAAGATTGGCAGAATCCCTGTCAACTCGGCTTTCGCAATTTTGTGACCCGACTAAACTCGTGGCTGAATCTTATATGGCAACCAATGGTCGAATCCACAACTGAAACCCGAGTCTACGATCGCACGTTCTGTTTCGTATTCCTGGCCAACTTTGCTCTGATGAGCGCCGTTAGCCTGCTCTATTTTTACGAAGATTTCGTGAATGCCAATGGCGGGACCGAGCTGCAGCTGGGCTGGATCATTGGATCGGGAATGATCGGTGCAATCGCTTTTCGCCTGTCACTGGGTGTCGCCATCGACCGAGTCGGTATTCGAGTCCTCTGGATGCTTTCGCTGTCGCTGGTCATCGTGGGCAGTCTTTGGCACACCCGCATCGACTCTGTTGTGACCTGGCAAGTCTACGTTGCTCGTCTGATCCTGGCCGCCGGAATGGCTGGCTCGCTGGGCTGCTGGCTGACATTTGCTTCGCTGCGAGCGCCCAAGGATCGGATTGCGGAAGTGATCGGAGTGGTCGGCATCTCCGGGTTCAGCGGCATGGCGTTTGGGCCCACACTCGGTGACTGGATTCTTTCCGATCAAGCCAACGATGCCGGCGCGATCGATCGCATGTTTTATGTTGCAGCCTGCCTGGCAGTGGTCTCGATGGTGTTTGCCTTGATTGCCACTCAAGCCAAAATGCGACGCCAACCGACCGACCATCGCCCATTCGCTGCCCTGCGAAATACTCGACTCGGGTTCCTGGTCGTGATCGCAATCACCATGGGCATGGCGGCGTCGATCCCCAGCACGTTCTTTCGACCCTTCACAAAGTCAATCGGTATCGAGTCAGTTGCAATCTACTTCTGGACCTACAACATCACGGCCGCGACCTGCAGAATCGTATTTCGAAAAGCCGGTCAAGTCATCGGTTTGCGAATGATGACTGTGATCGGAATGGCCACCATGGCGCTGAGCATGCTGTTGTACTTGATCGTGACCACTCCCGTCACCTTGATCATTCCGGCAATCGCCGCCGGCATCTCGCACGCGTTCATGTTCCCGGCGGTGATGGCGGCCGGAACCAACCGCTTCGCCGACGAATACCGAGGCCTGGCAGTTAGCCTGATGTTCGCCTTGTTCGATATCGGAATTTGTATCGGAGCTCCGCTGTTCGGCTTCGTGCTGTGGACTGCCGAAAATAACGACCTACCGCCCTACCCAACCATGTTCACGATCTTCGCAGTCTGGATTGCTCTGGTGATTGCCTGGTACGTAAGTGCCAGATTCATGTTCAAGAAACAAAACCCCGCCAGTCTTGGTGAAGATTCGTGATGAACAAACACGCGTCGTGACAAGCAGCCCTGAATCTGCCAATCGTTAGACAGTGGTCTTGCTGTGAGGCTTGGCCAATTCTGCTCGATAAGCATCTACCGTGCGTTTCAATCCTTCGGCCAGACTGACTTTCGGTCGGTACTTGAGCAATTGTTTGGCCAGTGAAACGTCCGCCATGCTGTGCATGACTTCGCCATTTCGAGCCTCTTCAAACAAGGGCTCAATGTCGGCTCCGCAGATATCCTTCAACGCGTCCATCAATTCCAGCAAGGAGGTTGAAGCACCATCCGCCATGTTAATTGACTTTCCGCAGACACCTTCTGCTTCAGAGGCCAGCAAGTTACCCAGCACAATGTTCTCCACAAACGTGAAGTCGCGAGACTGTTTTCCAGTCCCGTAAATGGTTGGAGCCTTGCCCGCCAACAAACGAGTCACAAAGATCGGAATCACTGCCGAGTACGGACTGTTGGGATCCTGCCGAGGACCAAACACATTGAAGTACCGCAGCACGACCGTTTCCAGGCCGTAGGAGTGATAAAATGATTTACAATACAGCTCGCCACCCAACTTGGCGGTAGCGTAAGGCGACAGAGGCTGCAGCGGATCGGTTTCACGATTACTGCCCACTTCATTGTTTCCATAACAACTACTGGATCCGGCATACACGACTCGACGAACTCGCTGCGAATGAGCGGCTCGCAGAACGGTCAGCGTCCCGTCAACACAGGCTCGGTTCACATCCGCCGGACGTTCGATACTCAAAGGTACCGACGCCAGAGCTGCCTGATGAAACACCGTGTCGACTCCATCGAAGACTCGTTCCAGCAAATCGATATCACAAACATCGCCCTCGTAGAACTCGATCCGGTCAACCACGCTACTGAGGTTTTCCAAATCACCTGTACAAAGGTTGTCAACGATTCGCACCTTGTCACCGCGAGCCACCAGCGCTTCGACCAGATGAGATCCGATGAAGCCGGCACCGCCGGTCACGACAATTGTTTTTCCTGTGCTCACAATGCAATTCCAGTTGGGACTTCGGTTTGAGATGGGCAATTATAGGTCGAGTACAATCATCGGACCCAGCTTTGCCATTTCACCCTGAATTATCGACCGCGCAAGCTCGCGCGGCAATTGGGGAGTACCGATTGTGGCGAATATCCGAACCTGGAAACTGGCGATCAGGCCGTCCAGTTTTGCGGCTGACGAAGAATACATCCACCGATGCGAGCACCAGAACGACGCAGCAAATTGATGTGCGCTTCGGCAGTGCTCTGAGTCGAGTTCGGCAAATCCAGAACCATGTAACAGACGTCGGCGAATCTGGACAAGTGACCGGTCAAGAAATCATCCGCTTGCGGAGATGCAATACAAACGTATTGAAAATTCTGCTTGAGCACTTCCGACAGTTTCTTCAGCGACTCAGGCCTGGTCTTGCGAACTGTCAAGTCTCCCAGTCCGGCGTGCATCAAGTACAAATTGCCTCGACCTGATTCGCGCACGCAATCTTTCAAGGGACTGCTGCCATTGACCAATTCGGCAAATCCCGGTTCGGGCACCTGGCCGTATCGGAAGACCGAGTCGATCAACAAGACGTTGGACTGACTGCGACTGGCCAACTCGGTGCCAACTTCATGTGAAACCTCTGCCTGCAATTCATTCTCGTTATCACTGCTGACGAACAACATGACCGCAGGACTATGCGGAGGATATTGTTCGGTGATTCGATCCGCCAGTTTTTGCACATCTGGCGATGAGCCCGTGCGAGTAAACACGCTGGACCCCGCCAGCGATTGCGTAATCGGCCGTACCCGCCGATGAGGCGAATCCGTTCGAGATTCGTTTAACGAAAGAACCGCTGAAATATCGTCGGCAATCGAGGTATCCGTCGGCAACTCCAGCCGCTGGGGTTCAACTGACTTTTCAGTTGGGACAGCCACTGGAGCCTGCGGCAAACTACTGTCATCCGCGATTACCTCAATTGGCCAGGCAGCTTTTGGTTGATTCGAAGATTCAGTGCATTCCTCCGAGCAATCCTTAACGCAATCCTTAACGCATTCCTCAGCGCTTTCCTTAACGCATTCCTCAGTGCTTTCCTCAACGCAATCCTTTGCAGCTGCAGGTTGGACGGAATCGGCACGTCGCAGCGGAACGTAGTTACTTCTCGACTGCGCTGGCGGCGATTGATTAGGCTCAAGTTTCTCTCTGGTCCTGGAATCCGGCTCAGCTTGATGAGGTGAAATCTCGGTATCAGGAATTTCGGCCACAGGTAGATCAGCTTCCGGCAACTGAGCCGAAGTCACATGAACTTCTTCGAAGTTCGAATGGACTTCCAGTTCCGGATAGGCGGCTCGCATCAACTCGTATTGAGTCATCGGCGTAATCACTTTACGTGGTGGCGACAAATCTGGCTTGGGCAGTTCGACATCGTAGCTCTCTGGCGGTTTGTCGAACTCTTCGATCGTGTTGAAGCTGTCAACAAACA
>CAZOXC010000299.1:0-4890 GCA_964583205.1 uncultured Pirellulaceae bacterium
GTGGTGTCTTTGTAAACCATCGCCTCGTAGGCAGCTTCAAAGGGGTTGTCCTGTTCGTCGCCCAGCAATTGCTCTTCATCATCTTCGGCAACATCGTGGGGCGTGCCGCGTCCATTGCCCAGTTCGAAAGTCGGAATGTCCCAATAGTGTTCTGCGTTGACTTCGAGGTATTCGAAGAGTTTGGCAAGCCGATTCCAGCATATCGAGGCTTGTTCAGCATCGTTGCCATCCCGACATTCAGCGTATTGTCCCTGCAGCCAGCGCCCGATCAAATCGTTGAACGACGCCGAGCCATGCTCCAGCGGGTATTCGTTGGAGCGATTCAGCCAGTAAACCAACAGACCCATCGAGGTATCAAAGTCTTTGCGGTTTAACAGCGAGACGATCGCCAGCGCAAACGCCCTTGACGAATCAAACAACTCGGCATGCCCGGCCCAGAATTGCAGCGCATTGCCATTCTGGCCAGAAGCAACGTTGCTCTGCCACAAGGTCAGAGCGCTGGCAACATTTTTGGTCGCGTGATAAATCTCCATGGGCTCGACCGTGTCGACCGCCGAAACTTCGTGTGGTGCATACTGTCTCCACCAATCGGCAATCAACTCGAACTCCATCCCGACTCGTTGGCAGGCCGCCTGGTCATCATTGGCGGCCGCAGTGATCCAGATCCTTGAGCAGTAATTGATAATGTGATCCATCAGATCGACCAGCTCATCGGCTCGATGATCACGCACCGTGTTTTCCATCGAGGGGAACAGGCTGTAATTGGCATCAAAACCAAGAATGTTCCAGGGATCGATGATTGCTCCGCAGTGAATGCCTCGTTGCAGCAAATCCATGATGCGGGGAATGACCGTGCAGCCTTCTTCCAGTTTGTCAGTTCGCAATGCCAGACGGCCTTGCGCCAGCCAGCATTCGATTTGTGATTGGATGCGACTGGAGGCGACCGGAACCACTTGAGCCTGTCGGTTCGCCGCAAGTTGATAACCCATGCGTGCAAAAATCATTGCCAGGTGGGAGCGAACCAGCTGAATCGAACGCGTTTTCGACAATGCGGCATTCAAGTTCTGCCGGGCCGAGCCAAAGGACTGTTGGCGAGTTTGCGATTCTTCTTTCAATCGCTTGGAATGGTCATCCGGCACCACATCCAGCATGTGTTCGTAAAACTGATCGCGGTAGCCGGCGATGATTGGCAATAACGTGGACAGGCTGGTGTTCGAGTCATAGGCTCCCGGACCGTAGCCGCTGATTCCGGAAGCCATCAGGATGGTACCCGCCAGTACCGTCGCGGCTTCCAGTGCCAGTTGGTCCTCATTGATTTTCGAATTCTGTTGTGTGATTCGGTTGACGATTGCATCCAGCGTCAGCTCGTGAACCACAAACCTGGTGAAGTTGCCCTGGTTGTTGACCGAGTGTTCGTCCCACAATCCAAAATGGAAATTGGGCCGGCGGTTTGCTGGATGATCGAAATCGAATGCTCGAGGATCAATCGCAAGTTCCTCGAGGTTGTCCGGATAAAACTGAGCGACTCGCAACAAGTAGTCCGGTGTGTTTTGCAGTAGCTCGATGGTGCGCTCGACCAGATCAGAGAAGCGGCCATAAGCGGCTCCGGCGCCGCGGACGTAAATTGGAATCGGCCGAATCCACTCGTTTCCATAGGGCTCGATTTTTTGTGATTCGAGTGCCGGTACCGGTCGGTGTCCGAGGTAATCGTTGATCCCATCGTTGACCGACTTAATGATTTGACTGGCATCGGATTCAACGGGCCGGGTTGCCAGGACGAATTCAAACAGGCGTCCCAGCATAAAAGAATTGATTGTGCTGGAACCGTTTCTGTGAAACAACAAATCGCGATGGTGCTTCATGAAACCTGGAATCACATGATGTTCGACCAGGTCTAGAACACGAGCCGCCTGTTGGCTGTCTTTAAAGGTCGAATTGGATTCTTTAACCGACTCCAGACGCTGCCGAAGCTGGTTGATCACGCAAGTGTAAAGCGCTGGGGGTTCCTGATCTGAAGACCGATCATCTCGGCTGGTGGAAGTTAATTTGCCGGCCTTTGACTTTTTGTTGGCAGCCGGTTGTTGGTTATCGAGTCCGCTGAACAACTCGTTCAAGTTCGCCAGAAAGGCAACATCTTCGGTGCCAGATGAAAAGTTCAGGTAGCCCAAAGCCTGATCCAGCGTGGACTGAAGGTCGGGTGCGTTTGGGCGAGATCCATCTTCGTGCGCCGGACGTTGCATGTAGTATGCTCGGGGAGTTCCACTCGATCATTGGTTTTAAGGCGAATCGGATACACCACAACTCGTTAATCAACAAGAAGAATTATTGGCGAAAGACCGAATACGCGAACGACCTATCCTAAAACAAAGCTGCCAAAGTGGTCTAGGCGGCATTCCATTCCGCCTTGAAATGACTGGGAAAACAAGCCGCAGAAATTTCTGGAAACAGGGAAGGGGCGAGTCAGGAAACGGGTCCCAGCAGGCCACTCAGCCAGAATGCCAGAACTGCCGGCGCGACTGCCATTGGCGAGTCAATAATGTCGATGACTCCCCCCAGTCCGGGCAACCAGCGACTGGAATTTTTTTTGCCACCGTCTCGTTTCAAGACCGAAGCCACCAGGTCACCAGCGATTCCCACGGCTGTCACCATCATTGAAAAGAGTACCAGAGCCCACCAGGCAGCCGAATTGGTCTCGCCCGTCAGCAATGGCAGCAGCACATAGAACACAAAAAAGGTTCCTGCCAGACCTCCCACGAAAGCGCCCGCAACACCTTCGAGCGTTTTTCCGGGGCTGAGAATGGGTGCGAATTTGTGATGGCCCAGTAGCTTGCCGAAGGTGTAAGCTCCGATGTCTGAAAGCTTGACCGGCACGATCATGGAAAACAGCGCGACCAGGCCCCATTGGTTGTCATGATAGAGTCGCAAGGGTCCGACAAAGCTCAGCAACAGCCCGATGTAACAAACGGCAAACAGCGCCAATGAAATTCGCAATGTGTTGCTGCCCGGCCGGCGGTAGTTGAGCATCTCGGCGACCAGCACCATGCCGGTGGCGGCTGCCATCCCGAAGAACGGCCAACCCAGCCGTCCGATTGCGCAGTCTTCCGGGTACTCGCGCCATATCATCGGAACGAATCCACTCAAAACCACAATGAAGGTTGCCGAATACACCAGCCACTGACTGGGCTTGGTTTCAAACGAGTCCTGTAACCAGATGACTTCTCCAACCGCCATCATGGCGACCACCAGTATCACCGGGAGTACGATCACGCCACTGACACCCAGCCATTCACTGGTACCAAGCAAATAGTCCAGCCAAATCAGCAGGACCAGCAAGCCGACGATAACGATTCCTGAAACGATCCGCCAAATTAACACGAGTGACCAACCTCAGCTGTTTTTCAATCCACCGAAGCGTCGTTCTCGCGAGGAGTAATCGCGAATAGCACGATGCAAATCTTCAACTCCAAATTCCGGCCAGTAACGATCGGTAATCCACAATTCCGAATAACTGATTTGCCACAGCAAGTAATTACTGATTCGCATTTCACCTGCCGTGCGGATCAATAAATCCGGGTCACGCATTCCTGCAGTATACAGATGCTGACTGATCATGTTTTCATCGATGTCGTCAGCGTTCAATTCTTTCTGATGTACCTTGGTAGCGATTTCTCGAACGGCATCCACAATTTCAGTGCGGCTCCCGTAGTTAATAGCCAGGCACAAACAGGTACCGGTATGCGATTCGGAAATCTTCAGCGTCTTGTCCATTTCCTTCTGAACATCTGCCGGCAATCGATTGCGTCGCCCGATCACCTGTAACCGGATATTGTTTTCAATCAGGGTCTTTCGTTCCTGGATCAAGTATTGTTGCAGCAGGAACATCAGAAAATCGAGTTCCAATTGGGGGCGTTTCCAGTTTTCACTGGATAAGCAATAAAGAGTCAATTGCCCAATGTTCAGCCGCGAACATTCTTCGGTGATGTTGCGAGCGACGGTTGTGCCGTGCCGATGACCTTCGGCGCGGGGCAGATTCTGTAGTTGGGCCCAGCGTCCGTTGCCGTCCATGATTGCGGCGATGTGATCCGGTCTTTTTTCAACCGGAACATCAGTCAGATCAGTATCAAGATCGGTGTGGGAACTTGCCACGCAACCAGGCTCGCAAAGGAAACAACAACTATAAATTAAACGCTGAAAAACCGATTGTAACAGAACCAGTCCCAAAGTTCCGAATCGACTGTCAAGCAATTCATACTGGTGGTCAGGCTTTTCCAACCAGGGGCCTTTGTAAATCGCAATGGATCGTCTGAGCTCGATCCGGTCCGACCGAAAGGAACTCGATCGGACAACCAACCAATTGGCTGATTCGATCAATGAATGCCAGTGCCTGAGGAGGTAAGTCGTCCTGTGATTTTGCTGAAGTAATCTCCTGCTCCCAGCCGGGAACTGTCTCATAGATCGGCTTGACTGCTCGCAAGTCGTCAACATGGCTGGGGAAAGCGTCGATCTTTTCGCCGTTCAGTTCGTAGTGAGTGCAAATGTTGATGTCGCCAACAGTGCTCAGCACATCCAACATCATCAGAGCAAGCGAATCGATTCCGCTAAGGCGTGCCGAGTATCGTGCAGCGACGGCGTCGAACCAGCCGCAGCGGCGAGGTCGCCCGGTCGTCGAACCGTACTCGTTACCACGTTTGCGAATCAACTCGCCAATGTCATTTTCAAGTTCCGTTGGGAACGGTCCGCCGCCGACTCGCGAGTTATAACATTTCAGCACACCAATGGATTTGGAAACAAACCGCGGTGGAATTCCCGAGCCACTGGCGATACCCACGCCCGAACTATTACTGCTGGTAACAAACGGAAATGTTCCATGGTCAATGTCAAGCAATGCAC
>CAZOXC010000300.1:0-4870 GCA_964583205.1 uncultured Pirellulaceae bacterium
GACTGATACCTACGAAGATTTGGTCAAAGCAGGTGTCATCGATCCGGCTAAAGTAACCAAGACTGCTCTGGCCAATGCGGCCAGTGTGGCGACCCTGTTGCTGACAAGTGACGCTCTGGTTGCCGAGATTCCCAAAGATGACAAAGGCAAAAAAGGGCACGGTGGTGAGTACGACATGTACTAAAGCCGTGAATTTGACTGCAAATTCAAATTGAGAAATCAACCGCCGTCATTTGACGGCGGTTTTTTTATTGCGCGTGTCAAAGCGTTTGTATGAGAACTACCCAACTTCCCTCGCCACAATCCCTGCAATGCGGACGAATTACCATGTGCGAGCCTGTACCAATGCTTGGTCAGCGATTGAGTCGGTTGCAGTCTGGCCATACAATTCAATGATAGGGATAACGATCTATCAAGAATAAAGTAAGTACAAAGATCTAGTGGCAGGTGAAGCGCAGATGAATATTACTAGTGCAAGTCGATTGTTGGATTCACAATTCATTTTGGCTTTGATCGTATCGGGTTGCATATTGTGTTTACCCAATACGAATTTCGCGCAAGTTCAAAACCAGCAACCGCAGCAAAGCGGAATCGGTTTGCCGAATTCTCCGCAGCAGGATGACGCCGAGACTGCGGCAGCGAAAGCTGCGGCCCTCCAGAATGCTCGCCAGACACTGTTGCAGCAGATCGACAAATTGTCGCCGGGTTCGGTAAGCCCCGATTCAGAAATGGAGAAAAAACTGCAGGAAGCAATCGATTTGTTTTTGAATAATAAACCGGATGAAACCAGACAATTGCTGGGCGAAGCCCGTACTCAATTTCCAACGTTGCCACCGCCGAATTTGTTGATGAGTGTCATGTATTTTGCCGCGGGCAATAATGCGGCAGGAATTCAAAGTCTGGAACAGTGCGCCGCGGATGACCCACAGTACCCAAGTACCTATTCCGGTTTTGCCAGAATTGCGGTCAACCAGAATCGCTTTACCGACGCGTTGGCCCTTTGCTTAATGGCCATTCAAAAGATTGAGCAGGGTAGTTGGTCTGAAGAACAAGTCAGCTTTTTTCGTGTCGAGGCGCTGGACTCGATGGCGGACGTTGCCATCAGCAGAAAGCAGTGGGAACCGGCGCTCGCACACTTGAGTGAATTGCGACAGTTGTTGCCGGAGAACGGTAAAGTCACTTTGAAGATGGCCCAGGTTTATTTCGAACTTGATCGGATCGATGAAAGTCTGCGTAGCCTGGTGATTACCGAAACGCTTTCCAACGAATTGAGAAAGCCGGAAGTGATTATCGCGGATTGGTATCTGATCAACAAAGATAATGAGAAGTCGCGCGAGTGGATTGGGCGGGCCATCGACAAGTACCCGACTGAGGGAGGAGTTCATCTGGCGCTGGCTCAGTGGCAGTTGCGAAATAACAAGTTGCCGGAAGCCGCCGAAAATGCTCACAAAGCCAGCACGCTGGGTGCCGATGAATACAACAGTACGTACTTGAAAGGACAAATCGCCTTTAATCGTCGTCAGTACGATAATGCGGAGACTCATTTTTCCAAGTTGAATCAGATTCGGCCCGGCGATGTTCAAGCGTCCAATTTTCTGGTGCTGTCTTTGATTGAAAGTGACCAACCGGAAAAACGACAAAGAGCACTTGAGCTGGCGTCGATGAACCAGCGTTTGTATCCACGCGAATCAGGGATACTTGCTTCACTGGGTTGGGTTTATTTCAAGTCCGGGAATATCAAACAGGCCGAAGAGATTTTTCAAAATCTGATCAACGTCCAACCCATGACACCAGCGACCGGGTATTTCATCGCCAATGTAATGTCCAAGAATGGGGCAACCGATTCGGCGATTCAGTTTTTGAAACTAACTCTGGAAACGGACGCGTTCTTTATCTATCGAAACCGAGCACAACAAATGTATGACACGTTGGTTGCCGGCGGTGAACAGCCCAGTCAGGATGGTGCCGCTCAAGATGGCGAACCGACACCTGCAGACGGCAATGATGGTCAATAAGATTGATCAGAATTTCATTCTCTACTTTGGCTTGATAAAAGTATTTGGCTGGATTGCCGGTTAATTCGAGTGCAAATCGTGTCAGGAGCCTGTTGCCCAAGGTTGAAAAGTGCCGGGCGATAGTCGAATATGGTTCAGGTGAGTTTCTCTCTGAACATGGCGCGGGAATTGATATGGCAGTCAAATGGTGCAAGGGAACATTGAAACGCAAGCAAGTCTGGACTGATGGATTATTCACTTTGCACGTTGATGTGCGCGGAGTGAATGAATTTGAGCCCGGCCAGTTTTTACAGGTTGGCCTGCTGCGTGACGAAAAACATATCCACCGTCCCTATTCAATTGCCTCGCCACACGGAGATATTCTGGAATTTTATATTGTGCGTGTCGACGATGGAGAATTGACTCCGTTACTTTGGGATCTTGAAGATGGAGCGGAGGTCGAAGTCAGTCAACGAGCGGCCGGCAGTTTTACGCTCAAAAAGACTCCCGATGCTGAACATTTATGGCTGGTTGGCACTGGAACTGGACTGGCACCCTACGTTGCAATGTTGCGGACTCAGGAACCCTGGACTCGATACAAGAAAGTGATTGTGGTCCATGGCGTACGATTCGACGCTGATTTGAGTTACCAGGAAGAATTTGCAAACTACAGTGGCTCATACGGTGATCAATTTGTCTACATTCCCACGTTGACAAGGGAAGACGTGGATGGAAAGCTCAAAGGAAGGATTCCTGCCTTGCTCAAAGACGGCTCACTGGAAAGTGCGGCTGGTTGCGAGATTTCGGTAGCGAATTCGACGGTGATGTTATGTGGCAACCCTGCCATGTTGGATGATGTCGAGGAGACTCTGGGTGCTCGCGACATGAAAAAACATCGCTCCAAATCTCCAGGACAAATAGTTTTGGAACGGTATTGGTAAGCAAAGAGAAGGAATTTAGTCAGGTTCATTGATGTCAATAATTGAAGGATTCGAAAACATCGTTCGCGAGAACGAGCCGCTTGCTCCCTACACGGGCTTGAGGATGGGAGGCGTTGCGGAGTTTATCGCGGAGCCAACCAGTGTTGAAGAGTTGCAGACGCTGGTTCAACGATTTGTTGAAGCTGAAAGGCCCATTCGTTTGCTGGGGGGCGGTTCCAACATTCTGGTTCGCGACGAAGGCGTGTCCGGATTGGTCGTGTTACTTTCTTCGCCAGCATTTTGTGGGCTGACGATCGATGGTGACTCGGTCAACGTCGGTGGTGGCACAAAATTAAGTCACTTTATTTCGACAGCCATTGGGCAAGGGTTCACGGGACCGGAAAACCTGGTTGGAGTGCCGGGAACCGTTGGCGGAGCGCTGCACGGGAATTCGGGTACCCTGCATGGCGATATTGGGAGTCTGGTTGAGAGCGCCGTGGTTCTTACGTTGAAAGGCGAATTGAAGCAGCGTGAGAAAGCGGATATGAATTTTGCCTATCGCCAAAGCAGTTTGAACGAATTGGCGATTGTCAGTGCCAAATTTGCGTTCGACCGAGTGGACTCGCCGGAGTTAACACAACGCATGCAAAAGTTGTGGATTGTCAAAAAAGCGGCCCAGCCTGGTATCGATGAAAACTCGGCATACATATTCAAAGATGTTGGTGGAGAAACGGCCCAATCACTGATTGAACGCGCTGGGCTCAAAGGAACTCGGATCGGCGGAGTGGAAGTAGCCGCCCGTCATTCCAATTTCTTCGTGGCGGAAGAAAGTGCCACCAGCGACGATGTGCTGCGGTTGATCGAGTTGGTCAAGAACCAGGTTGCCGACAGACTCAATGTCGAATTGGAGCTGGGTTTGGAAATCTGGTAAACGAGAATGCCAGCCGAGAATACCAGCCGATTTTGACAGTCAAAGCGACTGGTGCGATTGTTTGTGGATGATTCTTCGGGTTGTTCAATGCCTTGATCCGCTTTTCAATTTGCGATCGATTTCATTTCGATAAACAACCATGTCAACGATGGTTTAAGTGGTTTTGTCAAAATGTTGTCCGGAATTATCGATTCGTTTGCTGAATTCAATTTTGGTCGAGTGCTGTTGCATCCGGTGACCTGGATGCTGACGGCCACCGGCAGTTTGTTGTTGATTGGATTCTGGTTCTGGCAGGACTACAAAGAAAAGAAAATTTCCGGCAACGAATATCTGATCCAGTTTGAAGATCTGGCTGTTTCGGATTCGCCTGATTGGGTGCCAGCCAATTGGTCTGATCTGGCATTTCGCGACAGCCGACTCAATGAAGTTTCGATTTTGCAAAATGACGCCGCCGAGAAAGTGGCGGCCGCTTATGAAGTGCAACCCTGGATAAAACGAGTTCGGCGAGTTCAAAAGCAACTTGGTGACATTAAAGTAGATGTCGAGTTTCGAACACCGGTTGGAATGGTCGAAGTTGGTGCCAACAACCTGATCCCGGTCGATTCTGAAGCCGTCGTATTTGATGGAAAGTACTTTCCCCGTGAGATGACGGCCGGCTATATCAGGATTTCAATTCCGCTTCCGGCAGAAGGGCCAGCGATTTCCGGTCGGCCCTGGAAGGATGCTCGGATCGTCGGTGCCGCCGCGATTGCCAGCGAACTTGAGGGAGTCTGGAGCGAGTTCGATTTGATTCGGATCGTCAACCGGACTCGAATGCAAAGTCGTGATTCGAATCAACAACTGGAAAGTTTTGAATTGTGGTCGCGGAATGACGTTCCCGTGATCTGGGGCAGCCCACCAGGTCAGGAGATTGAATTCGAGGGTATCATCGAACGATAGATTGCAGCCCTGAAACATTACGTTCATAAAAATTGTCCGCTGTCGAGTCTGCGGAAAGGGTCCGGGCTGGACGTCCGTGACGGCAC
>CAZOXC010000301.1:0-4865 GCA_964583205.1 uncultured Pirellulaceae bacterium
ACATTCCGCAGATGGCCAAAATCGGTTATCCGATCATCGAAGCGCGGCCAGACGGAACTTTCACCGTCACCAAGCATGACGATACCGGTGGTCGAGTCAATCTGGAAACAGTGACCTCGCAACTGGTTTACGAGATGAACAATCCAGCCTCGTATATCACACCTGACTGCGTCGCCGATTTTACCTCGATCCAACTGGAAGATGCTGGGAACGATCGAGTCAACGTGAGTGGAATCACCGGTGCGCCGGCAACCGACACTTACAAAGTTTCGATTTCCTTCCACGAAGGCTACAAAATCATCGGGCAATTGACAGTGGCTGGACCGGACGCGGTTGAAAAAGCCAAACTTTGTGCCGACGTTGTTTTTGATCGAGCGGCCATGGATGGTGCCGAATTTGCACCGGAAGAACGCTTTATCGAAATTGTTGGCACCAACGTTTGCCACGCCGGAATCATCGATGCACCCGCTGACCCGGCCGAAGTCGTGTTGCGAATTGGAGCACGAGGCGAAGACAAAGCCAAACTTGATCGACTGAGCATGGAAATTGTACCTTTGGTGACCAGCGGCCCTCCAGGAGTAACCGGTTTCGCCGGCGGACGACCCAAGGCAACCGAAGTGATCAGCTATTGGCCCGCCCTGATCTCCAAAGACAAGGTCAAGTGCACCGTTTCCGTGGAAGAAGTTTAAACCGGCAAGCGAAAGAAATTTTGATTGCGAGTTTCGGCGGGAGCTTCATCCTCCTAACGTGTAAGTGACATGAAGTCCAAAACCACAACCACACAAAACGCTGCCACAACAAACGTCAATCGGAAGCGAACGACTGACTGGAAAAACAAAGTCATTTGCGGCAGCGCGGAAAAAGTCATTGAGCGATTGCCCCAGTCATCCATCGACGTGGTTGTAACCAGTCCGCCATATTTCCAGCAGCGCGACTACGGCAAAAAGAACCAGGTCGGTCAGGAAAATTCGGTCTCGGCCTATGTCGATCGACTGGTCGAAATTTTTGACTCGGTCAAACGTGTACTCAAATCCTCCGGGTCGGCTTGGGTTGTTCTGGGTGACAAGTATGTCGATGGCCAGTTGCTGGGAACTCCCTGGAGATTCGCTCTGGCCATGATCGATAGCGGCTGGATATTGCGCAGCGACATCATCTGGCACAAACCCAACGCCATGCCCTCGTCCGTGAAAACTCGACCGACGACTGACCACGAGTACATTTTCTTTTTTACGCTGGGTCAGGATTATCATTACGACGCCGATGCGATTCGAGAACCGCACGTAACGTTTACCGAAAAGAGTCGCATGAAGGGCGGTCGGAATCATTTTGGCAAACGCGGTGGCACTCCCGAGCAAGGCAAAAATTCGGGCAATCAGAATTTACATGATGCTCGCTGGGACCAGGCTTTTCATCCGCAGGGGCGCAACAAACGCACGGTCTGGTCGATTCCCTTGTCCAAATTTCGCGAAGCCCACTTCGCCGTTTTTCCGCCGCAACTGGTGGAGACTTGCATCAAGGCAACCTGTCCTGCCGATGGCATCGTGCTGGATCCCTTTTCCGGAAGTGGTACGACCGCCATGGTGGCCAAGCGGATGGATCGAAACTACGTCGCCATCGATTGCAACTCGGAGTATTGCAAAATGAGCCGCCGCCGCATCAAGAACGACGCTTGAAGCGATCCCAAATAGCCACCGCCAGCGCCAGTCCGCCCATCAGACTGAATACGAATGGAACAATGTCGCCGACTTTCAGATAGAAAGAACGCCGACGATCCTGCTTCAGTTCATGTATCAGAATCGCGGTATCGCGGCGCGGCCCCGACTCCAACATGCATCCGTTTCCGTCGACAAACGCCGAGATTCCAGTATTGGCGGCGATGATTCCAGGTTTACGCAATTCAATAGAACGGAGAATCGTGTTGGCCAGGTGAAAGTCCAAACAACTTTGCCCGTAGAACCAACCGTCGTCGCTGAGATTAACCAGAAAATCAATCTCGTGTTCCTGGTCACCTTCGAACTCGGCCACCTGGCGGCGAATCAAGTGCGGCACACAACTCTCGAAACAGATACTTGGACACAACCTGAAACGATCACCCTTGGTGGGGCGGCGTGCTTGGACTTGAAAACTCACAGGACTATCGCCAGCAGTGAGGCCTTGCCCGGAAGGACTCAAACTGGAAAGGAAGGGAAATTGTCGTTCAAGGGGAATGTACTCGCCAATCAGAACTCGTTGCATTTTCAAATAGCGTTGAACAACCAGACCGTTTGAAGAAAACAGAAGTGCCGAATTGTATTTGTGATTAGCGGCTTCATCTATCGAGGCCGTGCCAACGATCGAAGGAATCGCCGACCTGTTGTAAATATGATCGGGCTGGTCAATCTGCATTGGATAATCTTCCACCGACTGCATAGCTTGAAAGAAATAACTAAGATCGTCGCGATTGACTGACTGATACTGTTTGCCGCCGACTGAGCCAACCGGATTTTGCTCGAGCAATTCATCCATGATGAATTTTCCCTCGGGCCAAACGACCAAATCCAGATCTGCATTGTGAAGTTTCGTGGAGGAAGCGAGCTCTCGATATTGTTCTACTTTTTCTCTAAGGATCGCTTGAACTTCTTCCTCGCTGGATGGAAAAACGGTGTCAATGTTACCTTGGATGATACCGACCGACAGACCTTCACTTCCTTCTGGAGCCCACGAATCCGAGTTGGCCAGATGATAGTAACCGTAACCCAACCAGGTCGCGAGCAACAACACAGCGCCGGCCAGACAACCCAGCTTGCTGAATCTCGATTTCATATCGGCAATTCCCAACCACAGAAACGTGGACAGCAGCACAACACAGAAACTGATCGTGTAGGCGCCGCACAAATCTGCTACCTGAGTCGCCAAAGGAACCTTGTAAAGTGAATGACCGGTCAACGCTAAACCGAATCCGGTCATGAAGTTGACTCGGAAAAACTCCAGGCCTACCCAAACCATTGGGATCGCCATCCATTTGCTGAACTTCAATCGATGAATGAGCACTCGCGACAATCCGACACTTGCCGCGATATAGATCGAGCAATACAGCGACAGCAAAAACCAACCGCCCCACATCGCCGGATGTGGAATCGGAATAAAATAAAGAGTGGCGGCCCAGTAACACCATGAAGCCAACCAGACTTTGCGCAAGTATTTGGGTACTGTGAAATCGGCCGAGATGATCGATATCCAGGGTATCAAAGCCAGGAACACCAGCGGCCAGATGTTAAACGGCGGCATGGCCAACCATAACAAAGCGCCCGCCAACAACGATGACTTGAAAGGGTTGCGGGCAAACCAATGGTGCAGTTTTCCAATCGTTGATAATTCCGATTGGCCAACGTCATTGGCAGGGTCACATTTTTTTGAGGAATCAAGTTCCGGTTTGGCCATGGTATCGGTTCTTGTTTGTGAATCACTCTCAATCATCGGGATGAATCGCCAGCGAGTGGACTCGCTCCTGACAATGCAGCCCTTGCTGCGATCTTCGTTTCCGTTTTTAAATCACAGTTTGCACGACAATCTTAGGCAATTCACTAGAGTCTCAAAACACGGATTTCTTCGCCGGTTTTATAAGAAGTCTGCTCGCTGGGAAATATCGCCAGACAATTCGCAGCACTGACAGCCCGGATATCGGCAGATCCTCGCCAATCAAGCGGTTCGCAAGTCGCCGATTCTTCGCTCAATACCGCGGGCCAATAGGTGGTTCGGCCACCACGAATGTCGATGCCCTTGCTGAGTTTGGCGACCGTCGTGACCGAGCGCCAGGCGCTCATTCCAAAAAGTCGCCGCAGCGCCGGCAGTACAAACACATGGAAACAGGCCAGCGAACTTGCCGGATTCCCGGGTAACCCAAACACCAGGCAGGGCCTGCCATTTTCGTTACTGGAGAGTTTGCCAAACCAGACAGGCTTCCCGGGCTTGATGGCAACCTTGTGAAAAATCTGCTCGACGCCTTGGGAATGCAACACCTGCGGCACCAGATCAGCCTTCCCAGCCGAAACGCCACCCGACAACAACAACACATCCGAGTCCAGACCATGCTGTATTCTGGCACCCAGGTCTTCAAGATTGTCGCCAGCAATTTCCAGGTCCCTGGCTCGACAACCCGCGGCTTTTGCCAATTCGACCAGCATGGGACTATTGCTGTTACGGATCTGCCCCAACCCAGGTTGCTCGGTCATGGAAACCAATTCATCACCGGTAGCGATCACAGAAACTTTCGGTCGACGAATCACCCTACATTCGCCATTGCCAATCTCCGCCAGCACCCCGGCATCTTTACTTTGTATCAAGTGCCCCTTTGGCAAAATCTCGTCGCCCTCGCAGAACACCGAAGCCCGGTCAAGAATATTCTGTCCAGAATTCACGTCATCGGTTTTAATGCAAACAACCTCACCGGATTCCGATGTTTGCTCGACCATCACCACCGCTTCACAGCCTTCGGGGATCGGAGCGCCGGTCATGATCTGCGTGGCTTGATTGGGACCAAGCGGTTTAGTTGGTTGCTGGCCAGCCAGAACTCGTTCGACGATATTGAATTCTCGAGTGCCATTTTGAAAGTCTGAGAAGCGAATCGCAAAGCCATCCATCATCGATTTTGAATAGGGCGGCGAATCGATATCGCTGATCGCGGGCGACGACAGAACCTGGCCAACACAATCGTGAATCGGCTGCAACTCGAAGTGAAGCTGTTCGACATTTTGCTCGATGAGTTCAAGCGCATCTTCGATAGGAATCATATTCAGGCTAACAGTTAAGGAAATTGTGGATCAATGCCGCGCCTTGTTCGGTCAAGAAACTCTCCGGATGAAATTGCAGTCCAAACAATGCATGAT
>CAZOXC010000302.1:0-4841 GCA_964583205.1 uncultured Pirellulaceae bacterium
GTTGGAGGCAAGAGATGGCTCGACCGCGTGCCAAAGAGTTGACCGAGCGAGAGTTGGAAGTGATGCATGCATTTTGGGAGTTGGGAGAAGTCACTGCCAATGATGTTCGCGATCAACTTGAGAGTGAAGGGCGTGAACTGGCTTATACCACCGTGGCGACGCTCGTCAAAATCCTGATGGACAAGGGGTTTTTGGTGCAGACCAGCGAAAGCCGTCCCTTCACCTACAAGCCGGCTCGATCTTTCGAGGATGTGTCGGGCAACATTGTTTCTGACATGGTTGAACGAGTCTTCGGTGGGTCGCGCGAGCAATTGCTGATGCAACTCATGGACCAGAAGAAGCTGACCAAGCGGGAACGGGAGTTTCTAGAGAGCGTTTTAGGGGGGAAGAAGAAATGACCAGTTTTACTTTGTTGATTCTGACAATCACGATGCAAGTGTCGCTGTTAGCGTTGATGTTGCTAGGATCCCAGTTCCTGTTGATTCGAAGTAACGCCAAATCAAGCGTTCGCCTGATGACGCTGGGCTCGCTGTTGATGATTGGAGTTATCGGGGCAGCATTTTTGCCTTTGCCTTCTTGGCTGGCGGGTATCGAAGGAATTCCTTCGGTTGCCGAGCTTGATTCGACGGAACCCACTCAATTTGCGACCAATGAGAGATTGGCCGAGGAAACGTTTCAAACGAATCCGAACCAGCATCCGATTTCGGAGGTTTTGCCGGCATTGATCGAAGAAGAACTTGCCTCCAGGCAACCGGAACCCAATGCTCCGCAAGCAGTTGAAAATGCCGATCGATACTTTTCTGAAAATGCGCTACCTGCCTGGTTTAGCCGACAGGGACTGATGCGGCTAACTGTGTTTGGTTTGATCGGTCTTTCTTTGATTGGGCTGATTCGACTGGCCACAGGTTATTGGGCACTAAGACGTTTACGGCGAAATTCTCAGCCGATCGAGGATCCGAAGATACTTGAATTGCGAGACCTCATCTGTGCAAAAATCTCCTGTCAAAAATCTGCCCAAATTCGTTCTACCCCTTCCTTAGGCACTGCCGCTACGATCGGCTGGCGGTCACCCGTCGTATTCGTTTCGGACGACTTTGCTGACTGGGACGACGAGCAATTGGAATCGGTGCTGGCTCATGAGATTGCTCATATCCATCACAACGATTTCTTGAAAAATTTGATTTCTCAATTCTGCACGGCGGTTCATTTCTTTAATCCGCTGGTTCACCTGGTTGCCAACCGTTTGCGATTGGGCCAGGAAGTTGCCGCTGATGAATTGGCGGCGTCCTTTACTCAAGATCGTGATTCCTATGCCCGAATGCTGGCCGGAATGGCACTTCGACAGGAATCCAAACTTAACTTTGCCCCTATGTTTTTACCTTGTGAAAAAACTTTTGTTCGGAGAATAAAAATGTTGACTCGAAAAACTGACTCAAAGATGGCTATCCCCACCTGGTCGTTTACCGGTGCGATCGCAATCACCGCCATCATGGTATGTGGACTGCGACTGCCGATGATTGGCCAACTCTACGCCGACGAATCCGGTTCCAATGGACCGATCGTCGCGGTCGCGCAAGAGGATGACGCTTCGTTGGACCACGTTGGTTCGGAATCCGATTTCGTCAACATTGTGCGACCTGCGAAATTGCTGAACAACCGAAATGTCAAAAAGTTGATCGAAGATCTCGAACCGGTAAAACAATTCGTAGAGCAGCAAAACAAGGTATACATCGATCTGGTTGGAGTACCACTTGAAGAAATCGATCAGATTACACTCTGCCAAACTGCCCCCGGAGGCGATGATTCTTCGAAATTCCACAATTACACCATTATTCGAACCAGAAAAGACAATCGAAAAAACTTTGAAGATGGTGCGGACAATATTGAAGGCGACATTTTGATGCGTGCCGGTGTCGGTGGGGGCATGGATATAAATCTACGAGGCTACATTGCCGACGATCGAACGGTGATCTGGGCCCAAACTGACGAGTTCATTGAGTATGCTCGCAGAGTCAACGCTAGAGATGCTAAACGTGCAGACTGGTATGGTAACTGGGAAAAGGTCAAAGGCGATGGCTTTGTTTTTATGGCATCCGAGACTTTGATTGATGAAATCGCTTCTGAAGCTCTTGAGCCACTTAGCAGTCAAGCGGGATTGCCGCTGGACACTGGCGAGATTCAGGAAGCGATCAGCAAGGCCAATTCGCTGGTATTGTCTGGTTCCTATGATTCTGAAATCAATGTCAAAGCATTCATGGCGTTCGCAAATAGTGCTCAAGCCGAACAGGCTGAAAGTTTAATTGAAGAAGTTGTCGACGTCGGTAAAGCCTTGTTAAAACCGATGGTCCGCCAAACCGAAGGGCTGGACAAAATGGCGGTCGAATTCTTAAAAAGTTTTGTCGACGGCACAAAGTTGAGTACCAAGGGCAGCAGCTTGATGATGAAAAGCGATTTTGATATCGATTTTGAAACGATCGGTTCAATGGCTGGGGAAATTCAAAAAGCTGCACGTCGAACTCAGTCGGCCAACAACATCCGCCAACTGGTTTTGGCTGCACACAACTACCACAGCGCGAACGGGCATTTCCCGCCAGCAGTGATCAAGGACGAAAGTGGTCACGAACATAGTTGGCGCATCGCTGTTTTGCCTTACATCGAGTTGGGTCACATTTACAATGAATACCGCTTTGACGAAGCTTGGGACAGCGAACACAATTCGCGAGTCACCGCTCAGGTTCCAGATGCATTTCGACATCCTGAGCAAGATGCCGATGATCCCTACACCAGCTACCTGGCCATTGTTGGGGATAACACCGTGTTTGGTGGCGAAGAAGGAATGCGACTTGAAGAGATACCTGACGGTACATCACGTACGGTCGCGTTTATCGAAGCCAAAACCCTAATCCACTGGGCAAGCCCCCAGGACTTGGATGCCGATGAAATTATCAACGGAGATATTGCGGGCGGGTTTTCCGAAGGTGGATTCAATGCGGCTTTTTGCGATGGTTCGGTCCAATTCATTTCCAACACGGTTACCAAAGACACCCTGGAAGCCTTGTTGATTATTAACGATGGCAAAGTGCCTACCGACTGGTAGTCAATCAGTCGCAGGATTAACTTGATCGATACAGGGTTGGCTCCGGCCAGCCCTTTTTTATTTGCAGGCATCGAATGCAGAATGATTCCCGAGTGCCGGCTGGCTCATCAATCTATCTGGATGCAGGATGGTGTACTTGCTCGTGCTACGAGTTTTTGATTTCCGGCTCCGGCTCCGGAAATCCTATTTTTGCTTGAGCTTTTTCCAGATTGCCCCGACTGTTTTCGGGGGATAAATTGCGGCCGCTTGTGCCAGGCGAAACAGTGACAGGATTTTTTTTCCGTTCAGCGCGTCGACTCGCGATTGGCGATGGATGGTGGATGATAGTGCTCGCAAGCGAATCGAAAACTTTCGCAACCATCCCGCGTTGTTCCAGCGATCCATGTATTCATCAAATGTGGTTTCCGGCTCGCCTTTTTCCCATTGACGATAACGCTCGATGGCAAAATCGAAGCCCAGAAAAACTTTTTCAGCGCCGCGCCAGGCCGTACTGCGGGTATGCAAACGCATCTTGTACAGGGTCTCGGAAACCATTCCGAGTTTTCCGTGTTTGGCGGCATCCAGTTGCAAACCCCAATCTTCACCGACCCCATGCCATCTGTAGCCTTCGATTTTGTCCAGCAGGCTGCGGCGAAACATCATCGTGGGATGCGACATGGTATGCAATCCCTTCAGCAACCCATTCAGAATGTCTTCGTGCCTGGTCGGCAAGCTGGTCGTTGCCCCCTCGCTGACTTCATTGAAGTACCTCATCTGGCTGCCGATCATCACGGTTTCAGGTGAGGAATCAAGCAACTCAACCTGCTTCTCAATTCTCTCCGGGAAACAATAGTCATCTGAATCTGTCCTGACGATATACTCACCTCGGCAGATTTTCATGTGCTGATTGATGGGTATTCCCAGCCCTTGATTTTCCTGATGCACAACCTTGATCCGAGGATCGGTCAATGAATCCAGATACTCGCGCGAGCCGTCCGTCGAACCATCGTTGATGATGATAAATTCAAAGTCACTAAACGTCTGGTGTAAAACACTATCGATGGCGGCTGGCAGATAGGCGCAAGTGTTGTAGCAGGACATGACTACGGAAACTCTGGGCGCAGCCGGAGACTCCGAACCAGAGGAAGGTGCTTGCATCATGATCGTGGCAGCAAATTCAGGAGTAAGATCTTGAGACTATTCGTAATCGCGAACACGGCGAGCAATAGCCAAACCAAGTGCGTCACGGACACTCTCTATTGTAATTCGATCGAAGACTTGTTGGAAAAATCCTGTCACGATCATCTGAATTGCTTCTTTTCGAGTAAACCCGCGAGCTCGAGCGTAGAAAATCAGCTCTTCGTCGACTCGCCCACTGGTACTTCCGTGAGTACAGCGAACATCATCAGCCTCGATTTCCAGACCGGGAATCGAGTCCGCGCGGGATTTTGTCGAGAGTAACAAGTTGTCGTTTCGTTGATATCCGTCGGTTTTTTGCGCTCCTTCGTCGACTTTGATCATGCCTCGCCAAACCGTACGAGAAACATCCTGCAGGGCCGCTTTGTATAAAAAGTCACTGTTGCAGTGCGCGGCTTCATGGTGCTGCAAGGTGTGATAAGACAAGTGCTGCTTGTTTTCAGTAAAGATCGCACCGTTGACCTGGCAATTAGCTCCCTCACCAACCAGCGCGACATGTTGATTCACCTTCGAAAGTCGTGAACCTAATGCACCGGCCGTCCATTGGATCGTGGAGTCTTTTCCAACC
>CAZOXC010000303.1:0-4838 GCA_964583205.1 uncultured Pirellulaceae bacterium
GCATTGAGGCAGCTCGTGGTGGTAGTGGCGACGATCAGTTCTTTGGAAACGAATTGAACAACCTGTTGATCGGTAATGATGGAGCGGACTTCTTCAGAGGCGATGGCGGTCGAGACGTTTTGCGAGGACTGGCCGGAAACGATACTTATCAATGGGCTCTGGGCGACGGTTTCGACATCATCAATGAAGATCGTGGCGCTGGCCGTGATGTGCTGGAGATCGTTGGCTATGCCGGCCTGGACGATTTCTCTGAAGACATCGCATTCAGAAGAATTGGCAGAAACCTGAACATCAACTTCAACGTTGATCTGGGACTATCACAGGGCGGAATCACCATCACCAACCAGGAATGGGGTGGTTCTCGAATCGAAACTCTCCGCTTTGTAGACACTGAAGGTGAACAGATTGTGCCGGATGTAGACCTTACATCAATTTTTACCTCCGCAGTGTCACGTTCTCAACGTTTCGAAGTCACAGAATTCGCAGGTTCGTTTGGCAACATCGCTGTTCCGGTGTAAACTTCTACGAGCCGCAACAAAGAATTTACTACAAGACCCCTCGGTTCACCGGTGGGGTTTTTTTATTGGTCCAGGGAAATTTGCATTTGCAGGTTTTAGGACGTTTTTAACTCAGTTCAGGTATGGTCGAGCAACAACAAGCTAGCGGCGGAGCGCAAGGATCGGGGCTGCAGGAAACTGCCGCAGAATTGCAAGGAGCCACTCCGGATCACACAGCACTCAAGTGTCTCTCTCTGGTTGCGCGGCATCACGGGATTGATCTGAGCGTAGATCGACTCGTTCACGATTACTCGTTGGAACGTGAAGAACCCAGCATTCGGCGGATATTGAGAATCGCCAAAGATAACGGGTTCAAAGCCAGGCACTTGCAACTCAACTGGAACAAACTCCGGGCGATGGGCGAAGCCTTCCCCTGCATGGCTCGTCTGGAAAACGGCAACTTTGTGATCATGATTGGGTTACGGGAAGTCGAAGACAACCAGGGTGGTGTCGAAGAACAGATCGCCCTGTTCGACCCGCTGGCCGACCGCCACGACTTTATTTTCCTGAACCGAAAAGAGTTTGAGAACGCCTGGAAGGGCGAGGCGATTCTGGCCAAGCGAACTTTTTCGCTGCTGGATTCCAAACAACCGTTCAGTTTGAAATGGTTTATCCCGGAAGTCTGGCGGCAACGGGTCGCTTTTATCGACGTGGCCATCGCGGCAGTATTTATCTACTTGCTGGCCCTGGTCATTCCGCTGTTCTTTCAGATCGTCATTGACAAGGTTCTGGTTAACCGAGCCATTGCGACTCTTCAGGTCATTGCAGTTGGGATCGGCGTCGCGCTGATCTTTGATGCCATTTTGAATTTCATGCGAAGCTTCCTGCTGTTGCATGCCACGGCAAAGATTGATGTTCGAGTAGCCACTCGGACTTTCCAGCATATGTTGCAACTGCCCATGTCCTACTTCGAGCAAATCACTGCCGGAGTGTTGACCAAGCACATGCAGCAGTCATCTAAAATCCGCGAGTTCCTCACCGGAAGCTTGTTCTTGACCGTTCTGGATGCCGGGGCGTTATTCATTTTCCTGCCGATTCTGTTTTTCTACAGTTGGCAATTGGGACTGATCGTGTTGTTGTTCGCCGGCCTGATGGCTTGTGTGATTGGAGCGCTGCTGGGCCCCTATCGCCGCCGTTTGGAAGCCTTGTATATGGCAGAGGGTGACCGCCAGGCGATGCTGGTTGAAACCATTCACGGTTCGCAGACGGTCAAGGCACTGAGCATGGAACCGGTGCAACGAAAAAACTGGGATCAAAAATCGGCTCAGGCAATCGCCATGCATTACCGAGTCGGCAAGATTTCGATCACCGCTACCACACTTTCAAAACTGCTTGAAAAAACCATGGTCGTGGTTGTGGTTTACGTCGGAGCAACACTCGTTCTGGGCGACCAATTAACGGTCGGTTCGCTGGTCGCATTCCAAATGATCTCGGGACGAGTCTCCGGGCCACTGGTGCAACTGGTTTCACTGATCCACTCGTACCAGGAAGCGGCACTTTCTGTTCGCATGTTGGGTTCAGTAATGAATCGACCGATTGAAGCCGGGATCGGGCAGGGGCTGCGGCCGGAAATCGTTGGGCAGATCGAATTTGAAGATGTGACTTTCCAGTATGCTCCCACGTCGCCGCCAGCACTCGATCAACTCTGCTTGCAAATCCCAGCCGGCAAAGTATTCGGACTGGTCGGCAGAAGTGGATCCGGCAAGACTACGTTTACTCGGTTGGTACAAGGTATGTACCAGGTGCAATCGGGCCTGATTCGTGTAGACGGATTGGACATGCGCGAGCTTGACATTACCCACATGCGTCAGAATATAGGTGTGGTGCTACAGGAAAACTTTCTGTTCCGGGGGACTGTCAAGGAAAATATTGCCATGGCCAAACCCAATTCTCGGTTTCAGGAAATCGTATATTCTGCCAAATTGGCCGGGGCAGACGAGTTTATCGAGCGTCTGCCACAGTCCTATGACACCATGCTGGTGGAAAATGGTGCCAACCTGTCCGGTGGACAAAAACAAAGATTAGCAATTGCAAGGGCCCTTTTGACGGATCCGCGCATTTTAATATTTGACGAGGCCACAAGTGCCTTAGACCCCGAGAGTGAGGCGATTATCCAGACGAACCTGAGACGAATTGCTCAAGGAAGAACCGTTCTCATTGTTTCGCACCGACTCTCCACGCTAACCACCTGCGACTCGATTGTTGTACTGGATCGTGGAAAAATAGAAGGACTGGGTGGTCACAAACAATTACTGGAAACTTCACAAGTGTATAAAGACTTATGGTATCAACAGATGGGACGCCAGTAGATCCTCGTAGTGAACTCGACGAGGTCTTCGAGGATACGAATCAGGAAGCCACTTCAGCGACAATCGATGAAGAGACTTCGGAAACCAACGATTCGGCCGAGCCGATTAATGAGTCTGTCGTGGACGGTCAGTCAACCGCCGTTGCGCCGGTCGGGCGCACCAGACGCCCAAAGCCTTCACGCATCGATCGTACCGTCATGGAATTCCAGCCGGATGTGGTGGAGCTGGAACACAAAAAGGTTCCTGGTGGCGCTCGCTGGACCCTGTACGCTTCAATTGCCTTGATCATTTCTGCCATCTCCTGGGCCTTCTGGGCTGAAGTAGATCGAATGGTGCAATGCGAAGGCGAGTTGATTCCAACTGAAGCGCCGATTCTGATTCAACCTCCGATCGAAGGCAAGATCATAGAACTGCACGCGCAGTTTAATGACATCGTACGGCCGGGTGATCTACTGGTTTCACTTGACCCAACTTACTCACAGGCAGACGTCGACAAACTTAAAAAGCAAAAAGTCGGCTGGGAAGCCAAGATCGCGCGTTTGCAAGCCGAGTTGAGTCAAACCGATTTCGATTTGGGGATCAATGCCGGAGTCAATGACTGGGAAGTTGAAAAAATCACCTACCAGGAACGCAAATCAAAAATGGAGGCCGAAATCAAACGATTCGAGGCCGAACGAAAAAAGATCGAATCCGAACAGGAAGGCAACGAGATCAGCATCGCAGCCAGAGAGAAGATCGTAAACATGTCAGCCAAGCAGGTGGAACATGACAGGAAACTTGCCGAAGGCCGTACACTCTCGATGCGCGACTTTGAACGAACTCAAATGAATCATTTGAATTCCAAGTTTCAATTGGAGCTCGAAAAAAGCCGCCGTACAGATTTTATTGAATCTTTGAACGTCAACTCTAAAACCAAAGAGGCTTACGTCGCCGAAGCGCGATCGATGGTTAGTGACGAATTGGTTGGTGCCACTCAAAAGCTTAACGACGTGGTTGAAGAATTGCGGAAATCCAGTTACGCAGTTAAATCTTCCGAAATCCGGGTACCCGATGAATACGGAGACATTGAATACATCGTGGTCCAGAAAACCGACAAGGGCGCCGGGTCCGCCGCCGCTCGAACGGACACCATTTATCGCTTGATGCCACTGAACACCGAGTTCGAAGTCAAAATCAAAATCGAAGGCAAAGATATCGCCAGAATTCGAGGCGAATCCGGGTCGCTGGATTTGGCTGGAAACAGTAAGCCAACCAGAATGACGATGGTTTCCAATCCGCCTCGCCAAGCCGGCTCTGATTCGGCGTCAGATACTGACTCGGAAAATCCGGACAGCAGTTCAAATTTCGAAGGCGATTTGGTTCGAGTCAAATTGGCTTCTTTTCCATTCCAACGTCATGGAACACTGGAAGGTCGCCTCCGCGCAGTCAGCGAAGGGACTTTTACCGAAGAACGCGGAATGGCACAGGCAGTTTTTTATGAGGGGCGAGTACGTTTGACTTCCGTTAACCTCAAAGAAGTTCCCGATGACTTCCGCCTGGTTCCAGGAATGGCGTGCACCGCCGAAATCAAAGTTGGCAAAAGACGGGTAATCGATTATTTCATCTACCCACTGGTAAGACATTTGGAAAGCAGTATTCGCGAACCGTAATTTTGCGAATCCAAGTCTTGTTAGTCCGAAGTTGGCGTTTCTGAATCCCGCGTATCAGAATCCCGTAAATCAAAGACCACGTAAGTGGTTCGAGATTGCGGGTCAGCCGGGTAAATCATTCGGAAACTGACTGGATCATTATCAAGTTCCCGTAAGTCGACGGCGCTTTGTTCCACCACCAGATACCTGGCGGAATATCCTTGTGCGATTTTCGACAGCTCCTGATCTGTCAGGTACAGCCAGCCATAACCGGTACTGGCCAAAGACCGGGACAATTCGATTCGGTCTTTCCATTCAAGCAAGCCCTCGGCATCCTGCGGCGC
>CAZOXC010000304.1:0-4823 GCA_964583205.1 uncultured Pirellulaceae bacterium
ACCGAAGATCAAAATGTTCAGCAGCAATTGCGGCCAAGCTGATTAAACCAGGTCCGAGGATGTATGTCTTTTCCGGTTTCGACAAGACAAGATTTTCAGCGATCAGCGCCTGCACAATTCTGTTTAGTGTGCCGCGTGGTAACCCGGTTAAATTCAGTAGGACGCCGATCGTTGGTGGTGTTTCACAATTTGCGATAACTCGCAGAACGTTGATTGATTTTGAGAACGCTTGAGCGCCTTTGACTGGTGTGTTCATCAATTCCATCGGTCAGAATTTTGAAAAGCAATTAAAAGAACTGTCGTTACGCTTCTCTGTTAATTCGCGCAAAGAATTTCATTCAAGGGTCTCGAACCAATGAACCAAACGTTTGTTGTCCGCCAATAGTATGCAAGATTCATCTCGATTGGCGTGCAAGCCAAATTGATGAATTGCGAAACCCAAATTCTCATTTGAGTAATGAAACTCCCCCTGTAGCGAATTAAACCATGATCTTGTTTGAGCTACAATGCGGACGAAGTGTCGTTAAATTGGTTGAAATTACCCCCCTACTTTGGCGGGGTTTTGGTTTTTGCGTGCAAGAGGGCGTTTTCGCACTGTGCTCTGAAAAAAATACAGAACCAAAATCAAAAAAAATAGATATTGGGCGCGGGTTTTTCGGTGCTTTAGCCGAAAGCGATTGATTCCTAATAAGACAAATTTGGAACTTACAAGTTGTCTTATAGAGAGGGAATCTTTAGTGGTCTGTCAAAACTCAAGCTACTCCGTACCCTGCAACGTAGAAGACTTGATGTTGGCAAGTTGAAACTGGTTCTTCATTACTTGGCGGTCGCCCACCGAAACTTTGCCGGTGAAGTCAAAGACATGATCCAGATTTTCAACCAGCGTCACCTTCACCGTTAACAAATCACCGGGCCGCGCAAACGTCTTGTAGCGAGCCTGTTTGATTTTGAGTAGCACGCCAATCGCGTACTCGTTGAAGAATGGATCTTCCGTATTGAATTGCTCCATCGGATTGTAGCGGGCGGCCAGTAGAATCCCGGCTGACTGGGTAGTCAGTTCCTGCATCATGGCACCCGGCATAATCGGGGCGCCGGGAAAATGACCGTCCAGGAAGAAATCTTGTTCGCCAACCAGCTTGCTGGTCACGATTTCCCGACTGTCGATCGACACTATGTTTTCAACCAATAGATAGGGTCGACGGTGGTGCAGGTATTCTTCGACTCGTTCGAAATTGTGCTGGAAGTATTGCATTCAAATTTTGGGGTGAAGTTAAGCTCCAAGGTACCGAGCGTTGATGTTGGTGAGAAGGTGGACGATTGGCTAATCTTCGCATCCAATCAGTTTCTTGAACTGCTTAAGCGTTTTGGTGTTGGCGACATCACTGGCCGTCAAACCGGCTCGACGAGCTTGTTTAATGCCGAATTTCAAGTCGGACAGTCGGCCTGGCTGGTGAGCGTCGGTGTTGATCACGATCTTGACGCCCTGCGATTTGGCTTTGGCACACAGCACGTCATTTAAATCCAGTCGAGCGGGAGCTGCGTTGAGTTCCAACAGTTTCTTGTTGGTTTTGGCTGCCGCGATGACGGCGTTAATGTCGACAGCGTAGGGTTTTCGGCGATTGATTAAGCGACCAGTCGGGTGCGAAATCGAATGGACGTGTGGATGTTCAATTGCACCGATAATTCGAGCCGTGATTTTCTCGAGAGGCTGATCCTGGCCATAGTGAATACTGGCGGTAACCCAATCGGCTTGCTCCAGGACTTTGTCGCTGATGTCCAGGTCGCCATTTTCCAGTATGTCGCACTCGACTCCCTTGAAAACCCGGAAGTCGCCTTCCCACTGTTGATTAATCTGGTCGATCTGCTTCCACTGTGCGAGCAACCTCTTGTCATCCAGCCCGTTGGCCATCGCGACTCGTTTGGAATGGTCGGTAATCGCGATGTACTTAAGTCCGCGCTGGATTGCTGCATCCGCCATTTCCTGAATCGAAGCGCTGCCATCGGAGTCCGTGGTGTGCATATGCAAGTCACCTCGGATTTGTTTAAGTTCAATCAGTTTGGGCAGCGAGTCACTATCCAAATCGAATTCGCCACGATCTTCCCGCATTTCTGGCGGGAACACGGGCAGCCCCAATTCCTTGTAGATGTCGCTCTCCGATTCACCGCCCAGGTACGTTTCCTGGTCGCCATTGATCTTGAAGATTCCCCATTCGTTGACTTTCAGATTGGATCGTTTGGCCAGTCCGCGAATTTTGACATTGTGTTCTTTGCTGCCGGTGAAATATTGAAGCGCGGCACCGAACGATTCGCTGGGAACCACTCGCAAATCGACTTGAAAGCTGCGAGCCAGGCGGATCGACATTTTGGTGGGGCCTCGAACAATGTCGCCTTCAATTTCAGCGAATTCCGCGAAGTGATCCATGACCGCTTCGGAGTCTTCCGAGTCCACCAGAATATCCAGATCGCCGACAGTTTCTTTTCCGCGCCGGTAGCTGCCCGCAAATTCGAATTGCTTGACTTCCTGACAGGTACCAAAGTGCTCTCGCAGTCGCTCGACAATTTTCTCGGCGTCGCTCCAGCGTATTCTTTCATTGGCTGCGGCGGCAATTTCGATTCCGGACAGGATGGCCTGTTCGGTTTTCTCGCCGAACCCGCTGAGGTCCCGCAGTTCACCTTTTTCACATGCGGTTTTGAGTTCAGCGAGTGTCGCAATTCCTTTTTCATTAAAGATGACGGCGGCTTTCTTCGGTCCAAGTTTAGGGATCCTCAGCAAATCCAGCACAGATTCTGGAACTTCTTCCAGCAGCTCGTCCAGTTGCCGAATTGTGCCAGTGTTGACCAGTTGTTCGCTCTTTTCGGCGACGGCTTTGCCCACGCCTTCGATTTTTGTCAAGTCCTGACCGTCGGCTACAAGCTTCTCGATGGGGTCGGCAAGTTCTCTGATGGCTTTGGCGGCATTGCGATAAGCGCGCAAGCGAAACGGATTGGCCCCTTGAAATTCAAGCAAGTCTGCCAGTTGAGTGAACTTGTTTGCGATTTGTTCGTTGGTAATTGCCACAGTCGTTCCGGGTTTTTAAAAAGGTAGATTGGCCAGGTCAACGTTTCCGCCCGAGATCACGATTCCGATCTTCTTGCCTTTAAACGTTTTTGGATTGGCAAGGACCGCCGCGATGGGCACCGCTGCAGATGGTTCGATTACGATTTTCATCCGTTCCCAGGTGAGCTTCATTGATTGAGCGATTTGCGATTCAGTCACGCAGTGAATTTCTTTTACTTGATCGCGAATGACGGGAAAGGTGAGTTCGCCTAGATTCGTTTTTAGTCCGTCGGCAATTGTGTCAGTCGTTTGATTGGTGACGATTTGTCCTGCTTTAACCGAACGGAATGCGTCGTCAACTTCTTGCGGTTCGGAACCAAAGACCTCGCAGTTTGTTGCAAAGTGTTTTGCCGCCAAGGCGCACCCGGAGATGAGTCCGCCGCCGCCAATCGGGCAGAGCAGGCATTGCAAGTCCGGATGTTCATGCAGAAACTCGACGGCGGCAGTCCCCTGCCCTTCGATCACTTCCCGCTGGTCGTAAGGGTGGAGAAATGTCGCACCCGTTTCGTCCATGACTTGTTGTGCCGTCGTTTCGCGAGCCTGGATTGTCGGTTCGCAATCGATCACCTGGCCGCCATAATCGATCACCGCGCTCTTTTTAACGGCGGGGGCGTTCGATGGCATCACAATATAGGACTTGATGCCAAGTGACTTGCCGGCCAACGCAACTGCTTGAGCGAAATTGCCGGATGAGTGTGTGACGATGCCACGGTTTTGCTGTTCTTGCGAGAGTTGCAGGACCGCGTTGGTCGCGCCGCGAATTTTGAAGGCTCCCATTCGCTGGAAATTGTCGCACTTGAAATACACATCGGCTCCCAGCAACTCATTCATCAGCCGAGAATGCAGCACCGGTGTATTGTGAATGTGGGGGCCAATACGTCGTTGGCAATCAATGAAATCCTGTTTCGTCAGCATGGCCCTGGTTTGTTTCGTTGTTCGCAACACTCAATTCGGCGACATTCTATTCAGGAACAATGAGTTTCCAACATCGATGGATTCTCTTGTTGCGAAAGTCGTCGGGAATCGTTTGTCTGGTGACTTCGGTGATCCGGGCAAACTTCAGCTCGGACTCTGTCAATTTAAACCTGCGGAAATTTGTCGAGAAGTAGACCGTGGCTCCAGGCGACATTTTAGTGACCAGTTTGTTCAGCAAGGCCGTATGGTCACGTTGGATATCCCAGACCGCTTCGGCCTGTTTTCGATTGGAAAACGTCGGCGGATCAACGACTGCCAGATCGAAACGAATGTGCTCTCCCAAGTTGTCAAGAAACTCGATGGAATCGCCACAATGGAGCTGGTGCTGCAGCCCCTCGAAGCCGTTCAAAGCCAGATTGTCACGAGCCCAATTCAGATAATTCCGATTCCAATCGACGGTCATCGTGGATTCCGCGCCTCCATCGGCGGCGTAAGCCGAGAATGAACCCGTGTACGCGAACAGATTCAAAAACTTTTTTCCGCTGGCCTGCTGACGGACCATTTGTCGAGTATTCCGGTGATCCAAAAACAGGCCTGTATCCAGATAGTCGCTGAGATTCACAATGAATTTCAGGCCACCCTCGCTGACATGGAATCGATTCGATTCCTTAGAAAGCTTTTCGTACTGCGTGGTGCCTCGTTGGCGATGCCGATTCTTGACGAACACTCGGCGGCGATCAATCTCCAGCGTGCGGGCTGCGGTGCTGGCCATCAATTCCAACCAGTTTGCCTGTTGACCGAGATCTCGATC
>CAZOXC010000305.1:0-4822 GCA_964583205.1 uncultured Pirellulaceae bacterium
GAATTGAATTTCATTGACCGTTTGGAAGCGAACACCTGGAACACACGGATAGTTTTGAAGCTTAACGATCAGGAAGTTACAGAACGTTTTGATGTTGTCGACAGGTGCAATGTAGATGTTTCATTTGCGCGTATTGACAATGCGGTGTCAGCTCCAGGAGCCGCTATTGCTTCTGACATAGTTCCATCAATTCAAAACGCTGTCATCTCCAAGTTTTAGTTTGCGATCGCTGTAGACGCCTTGACTTTGAAATGGATTGCGGGTTATTCTTTGTGTCCCTTGCGGTGGAGATCGCTAGGGGAGGTTCTTTGACAATCGGTTCCAGGTGACATTCAATCCGTTCGCCTGGGACCGTTTTTTTTTGTGACCAGGAACCTGTCAATCAAAAACCTCACTCACTCCCGACGGAGTCACACCTGGGAGAAAGAAGGAAGTACTCGTTATGAAAGTTGAAGGACTTATAGAAGCCGAAGTTTTTCTAGTTCCCGTCGCCGATATATCTATACCGGTTTCGTACGGGATGTTCGTCTTGGCTATGGCGAGGACCAATCGAATCTGCGATTGGAAAATTGTTGAGATCATGGGAATCAAAACAGCAGTCATCGAATTCGAAGATGAGAGACTGACTTGTGTCGATGAAAGGGTTTTCAATGTCTAGTAATAATAGAAGCAAAGATCTTGAAGTTCCAAGTTCAGAGAACCCATCCAATTTCGTTTCACGTATTTCTGACCAGGTGCGCGGCAATCGAAAAAGGCCGGCCTCAGATTCCAAAAACACCTCCTGGTGTCGATGCTGCTTAAAGGTCAAACGTCGTTCGCAGATGCTCAATGATGAGTTTTGCGACTCGGGTTGCTGGTCAGAATTTCAAAGAAACGGGAATCGAATCGTTATTGAGACGATAGACGCCGATATGTCGGTTTGTTGCAAGTGCAATAAAGAGGTTCTTGTGATGCTTGACGGTTCATTCCAGCCGATTGCCGCATATCAATGCGTTGCATGCCGTACGAGAGTCGACCAAGACGGATACGGTCAAGAATTGTCCGAACAGCGTTGGGAACAACACTGGCTAAGGCGAGGCCTGGGAAGCTCAGGATCGGAGCCTGGTTAACCTTGTCATTCCTTCCATAACTCCACACACCATTGAGTTCACCCCGCTAATAACGGGGTGAACTGAAAGGCAAACGGGATGGATTCCCAATTATGCGAATTCGTCATTGATGGCGAATCAAGCGACTCAAGGACTTTTTTCGACGGATGGGGAGAACGGCAACGCATCAAGCGCGCAAACTCAAGAGCGACGCTTGTACGCTACAGAACGGATGCCGTTGTTGAACGATCTTTCACGCCTGTTTGCGCGGGAACAGTGACCAGGACAAAAGGAAAAGTCCTGGGAAGGCCAAGTTCAAAATCATTGCAACGTCTTTGCTTTGTGTTGAACAATTGCGACGTCCCCATGAATACTATGTTGACCATCACCATGAGTTCCCAAGTACACCGAGATAACACAGTCGATGTCCACAAGCGTTGTTTGAAAGCGGCACTGCAAAGATTGCGTTACAGAAAAAGTAGCACGCAATATTGCTGGGTTCGAGAACACCAAGACAACGGGAATGTTCATTGGCATATCTTTACAGATGCGATAACCGAAAGCCCAGGGAAAGTCGATGATCTTGAATCGAATTACTGGCGGCGTTGGATGGTTAACTACTATTCAAAAAATGGTCGGATATCTGATAGGTCCAGGCACTTCATGCGTCACGGAAACGGTAACGACTTCGACGGTTGTTGCAGGTTCGAACGTTTGCTAACGAATGCCGCTGGTAGATACGCTGGCAAGGAAGGATCCAAGAGGTACCAGAAAGTTTCATCGAAGAAGTGGCAGCGGGCAGGCTGTGCGTGGTGGCGTTGCTCTGGAAATATTCAATGCACACCGATAGACTCAATCCAAGTCCACCCAAGTAAGCTTGAAGGAATCAATTTGGTTTTAGATGGCGAGCGCGAGGTGGAAGTTTTATTTCGAGTGCAGCGCAACAAGGGGTTGTTCCCTGAAGATTGACTGCACTAATTCAGAAGAAGGTTTTAGAAATGTCATGCGTAAAGTTATCGCAATTATTGTTCTTGCCATTGGGTGCCTTGTTAATGCTTACTGCAACGGTCAAGGGCCGCCAGTTGGTACAGGAGCCTGGAACGCAATTCCACAACTCAGAACAATTGAAGGAATCGGGACAGGGTTTGTTGTTGCAGCGACCGATTCGAAAGTGGAAATCTGGACCGCCTCACACGTTGCAGGTAAAGCAGGAAATCCCGTTACTGTTATTTGGCAGGACGGAAGCGAAACCCAAGGAACGGTTGCCAGATCCCGGCTTGGACCAGCCGGAACAACAACATCAGACGAAGCAAAAATTATTGCAACCAAGCCCGAGTCCCTCGAAGTCATCCCGTTCCCTGTCGGTGGTGTCTTGGGGGATGGCTTTTACGGGTCTTTTGTTGGGTATGGGAACAAGAGCTATCTCAGGGAGACTGAGGCATTACCTACAAAAGATCAGGGCATTAGTAGGAGGGTCCAGTTAATGCCAGCTGCGATTCCTGGGGATAGCGGCGGTCCTGTTTTTGATACGGAAGGCAACGTTGTCGCTGTAGTTGTCCAGGTAACTTTGAATCGTCGAAGAGAGAGGTTGACGACACTTGTTATTCCGATCAATCGTTGGATCGACTGGAAGTGACAACGTCTAGCGTTAAAACCATGTTGCAGTTGATTGAATAAAAAACGGCACGTTGCGAGGTTTGCAGCGTGCCGTTTTGTTTTTTGTATTCGACCTTAGATTCTCGTTTAACCTAAGGTTGATTAACCGAATTGATCAATTTCCAGATGGCGGGTTAACGGTGAAGAAAAACCCAACATTTGGATCATCAGACAATGCGTTGACTCCGCCGTCGACGTCCATGTCAATAACAATGAACTCGCGAAGAGCGTTGGCGAGTTGAGGGTAATTGAGGTTGTCGAGCAAACGAATGAAAAACTCTGGCGGAGTCTCGCCTGTCGTCAACCGAAGGATCTCAGTCACATTTGAAGAACGCACGGTCCGAACGAGCCTTCTTACTAGGGCAATCCCTTTGCGCATAAATCGCGAGTCTACCCAGTTGCCGTAGGTGAAAAAATTCGAAGCATTAGTTCCAGAATCTCCAGACGCTCCATGAGTGAGTGTCAAAGCTGACTGAAGTTCTTGAAAGTTGCTGACTCCAAGCAAAACGTTGTTGCTAGGATCGAAAGACAACGTATTCCCTTCGCTGTCAGCTTCTCCGCCGATCGCACGTTGCAGCATTGAATCCAGGGCATGGAAAATTGCGTTGATATACGTTCCGCCTTCGGACGTGGCGTTTGTGATTAGCGAAAATATCTTCAGTGGTGAGTTGCAGCAGTATTCGTATTCGTGCCGTTCCATCGAAACTAAGGCAGAGTCGGACGACTTGCGGGCACGGCCAAAGAATGCTGCACCCAGATCGCCCAGGGCATTGAATGCGTTGCGTGTTGTTCGATTAAAGGCGTCAGCCCTTTGTTGGTTTCGAACCGCCTGTTCGTCATTCTCGGTTGCCTGCTGCCTGGCTTGCATGGCGTCGATGATCTCCTGTTGTCTCGAAGAAGGGCCTTCCTGGAAACGTCGCTCAATTTCATTGAGGGCAAGCCTTCCAGCTGTTTCTTCTGCGTTGGCATTAGAGATCATCTCGACTACCTCAGTACCAGTCATGTCACTGGGTAAAGATGTTTCATCGAATGGGTCGTCAATTGAAATCGAATTGACAAGCTCAAAATCTGTCATGTTCCCGATTCCTTCGACTGTCAAAGCAGGACCACGGTTCGGACTTGCGATCATTGATCGGATGCTGCCTGGTTCGCCGGTAATCTCTGATCCTATGATCCTTAGTCCCTCGTATACTGCAATCGCATCGCGGGCACCTTTGATTGCAGCTGCGATTCCAATCAGGCCGGGCGGGAAAACGCGGCTTGTGTTTAATGATTCGGGTAACATTGTGTTTTAACCTCTTTTTTGGTGTGAAAAAAAACTCCAGGGCGAACGAAACACGGTTCATTCGCTTTGCGTATATACCATGTTGCAGGTATGTTGCTCAATAGTCGTGTCTTATTAATCAAAAGTTCCCGATCGGGTGTAGAAAAGATGAAACAAGAGTCACACAAGTTGGCAGTTATTTGCCGAAGCGTTGGCCTTAATCCAAACGAAGTCTATGAGGTGTTCAGGAGAATCCGCAAAGCTGTAATGGAAGATGGCGGTGAAGTTATCACCCATGAGCTTGGTACTTTTTTCCGTAGCGAACGAAGCGAGACTAGGAAAGTACTTGGCGGCGTCGAATACCTGGTGCCAGCTAGAACGTGCCTTGCATTGAAGGGCGTTAAGGGTCCAGGCTTAGACCAGATGGAAGTTGGAGACATTTGCTCAACAGAAGAGATACCAACCGGGATTGTGACAGTCCCATTTGGTTTGAATTCGATAAGTCGTAGCGGTCGTGTTGAAGCAATGGAAGGAACACGCCTAGTGATAAGACATGAGGTTTTACCGGCCCGGGTTGAAGTCGAGCCTGGTTCGTTTGTGTCTCCGTTCTTCTATTCTTGGACAACGACCCTGTCATCGCCTGGCATGGCAATGCCTGAACGGTTCGGTGTCAACTTTGCAGGTGGTGTTTTAATTCAGCCTCAAGCGGAGTACTTCGGAATTGCGGGATCACCGAATCCAGGTGATGTAGTTGATATGGAATTGAATTTCATTGACCGTTTGGAAGCGAACACCTGGAACACACGGATAGTTT
>CAZOXC010000306.1:0-4816 GCA_964583205.1 uncultured Pirellulaceae bacterium
ATGTACTGTAACGACGACGAAAAAACGGTCCGCGGCATGGATGTGCTGGTGCCCAAGGTCGGTGAAATTATCGGCGGTAGTCAGCGCGAGCATCGATATGATGTGCTGGAAATGCGAATGGACGAAACCAAAATGGACAAAGAGCACTACTGGTGGTACCTCGATCTGCGAAAGTACGGAAGCGTTCCGCATGCAGGATTCGGATTGGGATTGGAACGAGTCGTGCAGTTCGTAACCGGCATGACAAACATTCGTGACGTGATTCCATTTCCCAGGTATCCCGGGAACGCTGAATTTTAGTCGCCCTGCTTTGGCTGAAGCCTTGTTCGAATTGATTTGAAGCAAAATGGATCTGACCAAGTTGTTACTGGTGGCGGGCGGCGGCGCGATGGGTGCGCTGTGTCGCTACCTGGTAGGGCTGGCCGCCCTTTCGAAACTTGGTGAAGGCTTTCCCTGGAGTACGTTCATCGTCAACGTGGTGGGTTCGTTTCTGATGGGAGTTCTGGTTGGGCTGGGAATGAATTCCAGTCAGCGGGCATTCCTGGCTTTCGGCGTGGGGTTTCTGGGTTCCTTCACGACGTTTTCGGCATTCAGTGTGGAGACTCTCAAGCATGCCGAGCAGGGGCAATGGGGAGTTTTTGGTGCGAATGTTATCGCGAATGTAACAATTTGTTTAATCGCCGCCACAATCGGAATTGCCCTGGCAAGAATGTTGCGTCCGGAAGTAACTTCGGATTGAGTTTCTGATCTAGTGTTCTTTTGCGAGTGCAATTATGCGCGCGAGTATTCTGATTTGCATTTTGTTGTTACTGGCTGGTCAAGGTATCGAAGAGACGCTTGGCCAGGAAGAAAATGATTACTGGCCGTCCTGGCGAGGTCCTCTGGCAACGGGCGAGGCTCCCAATGCTGATCCTCCCACCGAATGGGATGAAGCGACTAATGTGAAATGGAAAATCGAGTTGGAAGGGTTGGGCCATTCGACTCCGGTTGTCTGGGAACAACATTTGTTTTTAACCACAGCGATCCCTTTTGGCGACGAGTTCGAACCTCGATTCAGTGGCGCTCCGGGAGCCCATGATAATTTGCCGGTATCCCAGGAACACAAATTCGTTGGCATGGCCATTAACCGCGACAACGGAGAGGTGTTGTGGTCGAAAACTCTTCATCAAGCGACTCCTCACGAAGGTGCGCACATCTCGGCCAGCCTGGCCTCGGCGTCGCCGGTAACCGATGGCAAGCACGTTTACTTCTGGTTCGGTTCGTACGGTCTGTATTGCCTTGATTTTGAAGGCAAGTGAAATGGCAAAAGGACCTGGGCACCATGAATTCGAAACATGGACATGGCGAAGGGAGTTCACCCGTTTTGGCCAATGGAAAAATCGTCGTCAACTGGGATCACGAGGGACAATCGTTCATCGAGGCCTTCGATGCTGAAACCGGGGAATCCGTTTGGCGAAAAGATCGTACAGAAGTCACCTCCTGGTCCTCGCCGATTGTTGTTTTGGTGGGCGAGCAAAGTCAGTTGCTTGTTCCGGGAACCGATCGTATGCGGGCCTATGATCTGGCGAACGGAAGTGTGGTTTGGGAGTGTGGTGGTTTGTCCGCCAACATTGTTGCTTCGCCTGTAGCCTATGATGGAATGGTGTTCGTCGGTAGCAGTTATGAAAAGCGAGCCATGTTGGCGATCAAGTTGGAAGGTGCCGCTGGCGACATCACCGATTCGGAAAATGTAATTTGGAAACGTACGGAATTGACACCTTATGTTCCCTCGCCGTTAATCCATGACGGAAACATCTATTTCCTGCGGCACTACCAGGGCGTGATCAGCCGACTCGATGCGAAAACCGGCAAGGACAATCCCGGTCCGTTTCGCCTGCGTGGAGTGGGGAATATCTATGCCTCGCCGGTGGCTGCTGCGGGCAAGGTTTATATATCGTCGCTGGAGGGCGTGACCGTTGTTCTGGATGGCGGCGAAGTTCCCAGGATCATTTCAATCAACGAACTTGATGACCAGTTCAACGCTTCGGCGGCCTTGGTGGGAGACGAATTGTTCTTGCGAGGTCGTAAATGGCTGTATTGTATTTCTGAAGCGGACTAGTTTTCCGCTGGCTTGCAGAACAGATGTCGCGCATAAAAAAGCCCGACAGATGAATGCCGGGCGATCTGAATTGAAATTCAGGTTCTGCTTACAGGATTGATTCCATCACGCTCTTGATTTCGTCGCGTTGCACATCGGCTTCGCTGACGTTGACTCGGTTAACCGGGTACTCGAACGTCGAAACGTTTGAACCCGACAGGTCAACGACCTGAAGTTCCGATGAAACGTCGGAGATTTCCAGTTCGAACTGAGTTGTCGGCTGCAGGTCGACTATCGGAATGGGTGCCTGATCAGTTAGAGCGATTTGTGCAAAATCAGTACTGGTTGGAGCTTGATCAATCTCGCCTACATCGACAAGCACCGGAGTATCGGTCGCTTCAAATTGCTCGGCGATAACCATGCAGGAGGCACAGCAGCAACCATGGTCATGTGCTCCGGCAATTTCATCATCGTGATCGAGCGGCAGCCAGGTTTCTTCGATTTCCGGACCGTTATCGATATAGGTAACTCGTGGAACGATCGCCATGCCACTTGCAACGGACGATACCTGAGCTGCTTGTCGAATGGCTGTACCACCGAAATCGCCAAAGAAGGTTTCAGAGAATCCCGGCAATCGACCGGATTCAACTGCGAACAGTCCAACTTGTTCAACCGCATGAACGGTTTCCAGGTCATTCGAAGCTTCTTCTTCGATAAAGACAGAAACTGTCTCATTGGATGCTCCGATTCCAGTTTCCCGCAGCGTCGCAGGATTCGAGTCTCGGTAGGTTTGTATGTTTCCAACAACAACTGGTGTGCGAGAAAAAGTGTTATTGAAGGTGATAGTTGTATTCTGATCGTCAACGCCATCGAATAACAATGATTCGAAGCTTCTGTTGCCGGATTCGCCAAAACCGGTTTCGATGGCAATCCATCCGAACGATTCGTTCGCGTGTGTTCCGTCAGCGAATTCCTGTTCCTGTAGCAAGTGCCTGAAGCCCGTGGTGGAAACACGATCGATTCGCGGAGCAACGGATGATTGACCTTCCTCGGAAGTGATTTGAGAAAGAACAACCGGAGTATCATCAAATTCAAATCCGTTGAAATCGAACTCGGACCACTTGTGGTTGGTTTGATCGACATCGGCAACCAGAGTGGTTCCGTCAGCCAAACGGTGAACACCGGCTTCTACCACAAAATAACTAACCGACTCGGCAGCATGTGTTCGGTTCAAGTAGTCCCATTCGTCTACCTGGATCTCGAAACTGTTGCTGGTCACATTGCGAACTCGAATGGTCGAAGGGTCACTGTCGTTGAATGACAACAATCCTGCAACGACGACCGGGTTTCTATAGGTTTGCGAAAGGGTAACGACTTGCCAGTCATCGGTCAGATTAGAAACTGTTCCGGCTTCGCCGATACGGGATTCACCCAGGATCCGGCCGGAATCGATTGCAACATAACCGACGGATTCTGAAGAATGAACAAGTTCCTTGTCAGCCGACCGTTCTTCCTGAATGAAGAAAGAAGCAGTGTCTCGGTTAACATCAGTTACTCGAACGGTTGCGGTATCCGAATCGAAGAAGGTCTGGATACTGGCGAAGAACAGCGGTGAGTCATTGAAAGCCTGGTTAATGTCGACTGTCGTCAGGACATTCGTGGATTCAGTCGACGCGTTTTCGTATTCCAGGTCAACAATTGATCCCAAGCCTGGATCAAAAGCGATCCAGCTGATTTGTTCGTTGGCGTGCGTGCCGTCGTTGCCTTCTTCTTCCTGCAGGAAGATATCAAAGCCACTTGCAAAAACATTGTCCACTCGAGTCGTCACTGCGCTACCGCCGTTGCGTGTAACGGTTTGTGACATCACGATTGGTGTTTCGCTAAAGCTGGACGAGAAATCAACATGGAGTGATCTGTGGTTGGTCGAGATATTTCCGGCCAGAATCTGAGAGCCGTTATCCAGCGTATGAATTCCCGATTCCACTACCATGTAGGAAACGTTTTCTCTCCAGTGGGCCCCGTCCAGATAATCCCATTCATCAATTTGAATTTCGAAACTGTTGGAGGTCACATTGCGGACTCGAACTGTGACTTGTGCCGAGCCAAAATTTGAATTGACGCTGGCGATGACTACAGGATCGACATAGTCGCGAGTGAGTGTAACGGTTTCCCAAACATGATTAATGTTCAGCAAACCAGATTCGCCAATCTGGAAATCAGATTCACCCGTTCCAGCTTGAATGTCACCGACGATCGAGAAAAATCCCAGACTTCCGTAGTCGGTGTATTGGCCCGGTAAGCCAGTACCATCAATTGAAATGTAATACTCGCCGGCGTCCAGAGTCAAATTAAATCGGGCATCAAGTTCGTCGAATGGGTTGCTGGTCGCGATCACGTTGCCATCGGCATCCATCAGAGTTGCCAGGACATCGAGGTTAGGATTTTCAGCGAATGGTGAAATCGTAAGGTCGACCTCGCCTTGGCCAGTGGTAAAACTGAAGACATCAAGGTCCGTGTTGCGTTCGACAATTCCCCAGCCGGAAACTTCAGTATCGTTTTGAACCGACAGTTCGGTCGCGTTGGCGATGCTGTTCCCGTGATCATCCGCACGGTATCCAAAGCCATTTCGAGTTGTGATGATTTCCAGGTCATCCTGGCTATTGGTGGAACCATCATATTCACCCTGACTCCAGTGAACGATGTTGTGACCAAAAGGAGCACCCATGATCGGACCCCAGG
>CAZOXC010000307.1:0-4798 GCA_964583205.1 uncultured Pirellulaceae bacterium
GATTCAAGCCGTTTCTGATTGTTGGCAATGCCGGAACAACCAACACAGGCGCAGTTGACGATCTGAACGAATTGCGAAAAGTCGCGGACGAATTCAATTGCTGGTACCACGTCGATGCGGCCTATGGCGGATTCTTTTGTTTGACCGAGCGTGGCAAAAAGGTACTGGCCGGAATTGAAACAGCAGATTCGGTGGTTTTGGATCCACACAAAGGCTTGTTTCTGCCTTACGGCACCGGCAGTTTGCTGGTCAAGAACGCTCAAGATCTTCTTGACACTCACGCGTTCACTTCGGAGTACATGCCGCAGATGACCAGCGATTTGTCTCGACCAGACTTCTGTGATTTGACACCTGAACTTTCGCGAGGCAATCGAAGCCTGCGACTCTGGATGCCGATTAAAGCACATGGCATCTCTGCGTTTCGCGATTTGCTGGATGAGAAACTCGACCTAATCAACTGGATTTTCAACGAGCTTGTTGAAATCGAGAAACAAAAGCGAGGCAAGATTGAAGTCGTAACGGCTCCCGAGCTTTCGATCTTGTCATTCCGCGTCAATCCGAAGAATCTGCCGCCCGACTCAATCAATCGCATGAACCAGCGACTGGTTGAAGAAATCAATGCCAGCGGGCGGATCATGGTCACCGGCACAACGCTCTACGGAAACTACGTCATACGAATTTGCGTTCTCAGTTTCCGAACACATTTCGATCGAATGGAAGAAGCGCTGGACATCATCCAACAAGCTGCCTCGTATGTGCTCGATTCAACCGTCAGTTGATTTGCCAGAATCACTCTTCGTTGAAAATCACTTCTCTTCGTTGGCAGTGTAGTAATCACGGGCCATGTAGTTCCAGGGAACAAACTTTGGCGGTACCAGATTTTGCGGTTCTGGGTCCAGGCGAGTGAAGGCGATCGCAATCGGCGCGGGACCCATATCCTTGCCGCGAAAGTTGTACATCGTTGTGCCCCAGCGAGAACCCGTTGCCAGAATCTCAAACTGCTTGAAAGAATCTGAATCTCGTACAAAAGTCGCATAGCCAGTGAGCTGCAATTCAATTCCGCAATCTTTATCCAGCTTCAAGTTAGTGTAAGGATTAACTCGACCGGAAGGCGGTCGCACAGCTTTAACTTGACCCTTGAATTCCAATTCGACTTGAGAATCATCAACACTTTTTACGAGGCAGGTAAATTCACTGACTTCGATATGACTTTCTTTCCATGACGGCGATTCGCCTCGGACATGATCAATCAGATGAAAGCGGGCGATTCGGCGGACGATCTGGTCAGCGGGCGCAAATTCCTGCCCAGCTTCGATTCCTTCAGGGACCAGCGACAACTTCTCAGCCTCGGTCAGCCACATGTAGTCAAAATTGAATCGGTCGTCACGTCTGGCTTCGTCGACTTCACGGGGCAAGTCCCGAACGGTCACTCGCAGCGCCATCCCTCGTTCCGGAAACTCGAAATGATACTTGCTGTCTTTTTCTATTTCTCTGGCAAAGTCAACGTCCGCTGTTCGATCTTCCGATTTCCAGATCTCCAAAGCACGATTGAGCATCCGGAACAATCGATTGCGATCGGTGGTATTGAGCGATCGGATCAAGGTACCATCGGGCGCTGCGACATAGAGGCCTTGGCGAGTATCCGATGGGAAAGTGCGTCCCTGGTAATGACCTTGCTCGGCCACCAGGCGAAAAAACTCGCCTTCCGCATCTTGTTGTCTTTGAGAAAACGAAACGTTGTTGGTAACGGGAATAAATTCCTCGCTCAACAGTTTGATAATTCGGTCATTGGAAAACATGGACTCACGGCCCGTTACTCCGTTGTTTCAGACACAGCCCAGCGGATCGCCGTTCATGGCCCAGATGAACAAAGGCTTGCCGGTTTCCGCCGAACGAATCCGGCCCTTCCACAAATCGGCCTCCCAGGGAATCTGCTTCCATTTCGCGTTGAGGCTGTCGCCGATCACATAATCGTAGATCAAGCGGTGCTCAGCTTCAGATTCGATTCCGTTTTTCAAACATTCGCGAATCCCGTTGTCGTCCTGGCCATCGGAAACTGCTGCAACCGCCCAAGCCAGGGAAAATATTGCCAATCCGGTTAAACATCGGTGGTGATTTCGGAGTAAGTACTTCATGATTACTGGGCGACTCGTGATAACATCGTTACTGCGAAATCTTACTATAAAATTCCGGGCAACTGGAATTCCCAACAGCAAAAATCACCAAACCCATTGATATCAAGTAACGGAATCTAATGCGAATCGCGATTATTGGGACTGGAATCGCCGGACTCTCGGCCGCATGGTTGCTTTCTCGCGATGGCCATCAAGTTTCCGTTTTCGAGCGACTGTGTGAAGCGGGATTCAGTTCTCAGTCGCGCCGATTCGATATCGACGGCCAGCAGGTCACCGCAGACGTGCCCTCCAGAATGTTTAATCAGTTACTCTGGCCCAACGTTGTCAAACTCTACCGGGCGGCCGGGATCGAATTTTCGAATGTCGATACCTCGCAGAGTTTTTCCAGTATCGGCAGTAGCCGAAGAGTGAAATTGCATCTTCCATATCTGCCACCAACTGGCAGCATTGCCGATTTTCGGAATTTGAAGTTATTCAGGGACTTGTTGCGATTCAAAAAAACAGGCGAACAATCGTTAACACAAGACGACCATGAATTGAGCCAGTTATCATTCGGACAGTACCTGGAACGACATCGAGTCTCGGAAGACCTGATCAAGTTTTTTCTGTATCCGATTTTGTCCACGACCGTTTGCACCTGCGATTATACAGCGCTGGACAATTATCCGGCCAACATCATCCTGGAGAGTCTGCACAGGATTAACGGTGACCAGCCGTTGTTGCGAGTTCACGGTGGCACCCATACGATCTCCGACACTCTGCTAGCGGGAATCGATGACTTGCGATTCAACACCGACATCGAGACCGTCGTCCGGCAGCCGAATCAGGTGATGGTTGGTTTTGTTCGCGACAACAAATCGCATACCGAATCTTTTGATCAAGTGATCATTGCGACTCAAGCCAATCATGCTCGAACCATTGTTGGCGACTTGACCAGTGAAGAAGATTCGATGCTGAGTGCTTTTGATTATCAGGAAGTCGAAGTGCTTGTTCATCGTGACTCGAAACTGCTGAACGCCGACCAGGCTCCGGCAACTTTTAACTTTGTTGGCGCCCCCGATGGCTCGCGCTCAATGTGTACTGTGCATTTGAATCGCTTTCACAACGAATGGCCGGAGCTGGACGATGTCTATCAGACAATCCTGCCTTTTCAAGAGCCGGAACCGCGGAGCCTGCTATACAGAGCCAGATTTCAACGTCCCGTAGTCGATGAAAATACTCGGGCAAGCTGGAATTCGATTGACCGCCTGCACCAGCAAGCTGATCGGCGGCTGTGGTTTTGCGGGTCGTATGCTTATCCGGGAATTCCACTGCTGGAGTCGGCGGTTGCTTCCGTTTTCGAATTGAGCAAGCGGCTCGCCGAACGAAGTCCGCTATCGCCTTTGGGTTGAGCGCGGCCTTGCATCGACGGTGAAATCATTTTCTCGAATGCTGTCATCTTTTGGAAATCGTAAATAGAAGCCGCCGGCCTGGTGGTGTCGCCCGCGTCAAACCAACCAATTTTGGTACTTGTTTCTTCAGCAAATCCGGCTTTAACAAAAGTTCGCAAAACTGCGTTTTTTTCGCATAAAAAAAGAAAAACTGAATTGCATCGATTGCCATTGACGCCCCTCAATTTGGCTGCGTAGCTTCCCGCCGATTAAGTGCCACCAGCTTCGTGGGCTGGCTCCAACCTTGGTTTATATTACCGGCGGAAAATTGATGAGACGTTCATTCAAATCGATAACTCCAAGTCTTCTCGTTCGTCACTTGCCAGTCATAATCTTGGCAGCGGCTCTGTTCAGCGGATGCCAGAACATGATTCCGCGAGGCCAGAGTCCGGACAATACGTCGATGCGATTCACGGGCAATCCGGTAGATACCAAATTCGTTGGCAATGCCGCGGCACCTTGGGGATTAAATTTCGCCAAGGTCGAAGGCGTGGCGTTGATCACTCAATTGGATGGAACAGGCAGCAACCCTCGACCCTCCGGTCAGCGTGAACATCTGGTGACCGAAATGCACTCGCACGGTGTGGACGACGTTGATGAGTTGCTGGCAGATGAAAACAATGCACTGGTGGTTGTGCGAGGCTTCATTCCACCGGCTGCAAAAAAGGGTGACAATTTCGATTTGGAAATTCAAGTACTGCCCAAATCAGATGTAACCAGTCTTGAAGACGGATTCATGATGAAAACCCGCCTCCGCCCGATGGCCGTGCTGGGAAATCGAGTTCGCGAAGGGCACGTCGTCGCAGTTGGACGAGGCGATTTACTTACCAAGCACATGTTTGATGCCACCGACGGTGACCAGGGGCTGCTTCAGGCCTTTGTACCTGCCGGCGGAACAACCGCGTCGCCTCGACCAGTTGGTCTGGCAATCCAGACCCAATCGCAGTCGATCAAAACCGCCTCGGCAATTTCCACCGCGATCAATGGAAGGTTTACGACATTTGATGGCAATGCAAGAATCGGTGTTGCCAATCCAAAAAATGACAAGTTAATTGAAATCAAAGTGCCAGCCGAATACAGCTTGAACGTTGGCCGCTATTTCCGAGTCATTGGCAATCTGGCGTACAGCGAATCGCCGGCAGAGCAACTTGACCGGATCCAGAAAACTGAAAGCGAATTAAACGATCCAGCGATGGCAGCATTGGCGGCCGTGCGGCTGGAAGGGATTGGTAA
>CAZOXC010000308.1:0-4783 GCA_964583205.1 uncultured Pirellulaceae bacterium
GAACATCGTCGGCGAAGCATTCAGAGCCGCCTCGCCGTTCAATCGAGTCACCGTACCATCCGCCTCACGAACTTGAGGGCCATGACAGGCTATGCAGTTTTTACTGAACAGAATCGGTTTGAAAAAATTGTATTGATTGTTGTTGGTGTGGACCTCGGTAAAATCCAGACCGGCACTGCCCAGCCGTTTCAAGTTCGACAGTTCCGCCAATTGATTAAGCTCTTCCTGAAGCTGCGGATCAACCTCGTCAGCAGTGTCAGGCAAACGCTCCTCACTGGGAATCAATGATGAATTTTCTGACTGCCGAGATGACAACTCGGTCATCCCCAACTCGTGCAGACGATCCTGATGTTCCCGGAAACGCTCGGCGATCGGCCGCAGAAGCTCCACTAACTCCGGCTCCTGCACCAGCGACGAATTCACTTTCATGCGAGTCACCGACTCGTCCAGAGTGACCGTTTGCAGTTTGGCATTCGGGTCCACATAACTCTTCGCCATGTCGGAAAACATTGCGTCATATTCGCGATTGTTATCAATCCGATTGACCATATGGATCCGCATGAACTCCGTCAAAATCGATTCATTGGCAATCTCGCGATTACTCTTCCGCACAAGCTCTTCGGTAACTCGCAAGACGGCGTAGAAAGAACTGGCGATCAATATCAACATGCATATCCCGAACAGGATCCGGCACTTTCGCTCCAGGCTGTTTTCGCCAAGTATTTTTTTGATCGAGCGATAAGACATATGCGGCGCTGAAAAAAATCGAGGGGCATCTCGACAGGAGAACCATCCATCGACCGAAATGAATCGGTCAGAAAAGAATCGAACAGCGATCATGGCTGCAAGTCCATTCTAGAAGGCTTCAACCAGCGAAGAAAGATGAACCTGATTGAAAAGTCCGCAAATCAACCCCTTATCCCGGATTAACCCAGCGACCCAGGATCATTCAGCGACCTACTTAAGCGCCCAAAGTCAACTCAAGACACCGTCAACTCAAGACACCGTCAACTCAAGACACCGTCAACTCAAGACACCATCACCCAAGCCACCGTCACTCAAGCCACCGTCACTCAAGGCCGGCCAGCACATCGCAGATTTGCTTTGAGGCCGTGCCATCACCATATGGGTTTCGAATATCGGCCATTGCCTGTCGAGCCGCTTCGTCGCTGAGCAACGTATTCAATTCGCTCATGATCAATTGCTTGTCCACACCGACCAGCTTGGCATTGCCCGCCTCAACACCTTCAGGTCGCTCGGTGGTCTCTCGCATCACCAACACCGGCTTACCCAGCGAAGGCGCTTCCTCCTGCACTCCGCCCGAGTCCGTCAATACAATCGTCGATCGATTCATCAGCCAGACGAATGGCTCATAGGAAAGCGGTTCAATTAACTTGATGCGCTCATGCTCGCCAAGAATCCGACTGACCGGTTCGCGCACGTTGGGGTTCAAGTGCATCGGGTAAACGAACCCGACATTGTCATGGGCGTCAGCCACTTCTCGAATTGCCGAGCACAGATTTTCAAAACCGCCGCCAAAACTCTCCCGCCGATGTCCCGTGACCAACACGACCAACTTGCCATCCAACCAAGCCTCCAAACCTTCTGGTAGAGCGGGAGTATTCTGTTCAACTCGGTCGCGAATCCATAACAAGGCATCGATCACCGTGTTGCCGGTGACAATCGCCCGCTCGCTCGGCACGCCCTCGTTCAACAAAGCCTGCTGCGACATTTGCGTGGGCGGAAAGTGCCACTCAGCAAGTTGCCCGATCAAACAGCGATTGGCTTCTTCAGGAAATGGCGCTTTCTTGTTTCCGGTTCGCAAACCCGCTTCAACATGAGCAACAGGAACCTGATGATAAAACCCGGCAAGCGCGCCGCAAAAAGCGGTGGTGGTATCGCCCTGCACGATCACCACATCGGGCTTAGCCTGGCCAATCACTTCATCCAGGCCAGTTGTAGCTCGAGCCGTCACCTGCGCCAGAGACTGACCGGGAGACATAATATTCAAATCAAACTCTGCCTTGATTCCAAAAGTTTCCATGACCTGATCAAGCATTTCTCGATGCTGACCAGTCAGGCAAACGATCGATTCAAATTGATCCGGTCGACTTTTCAATTCCAGAACCAGCGGACACAACTTGATCGCTTCCGGGCGGGTTCCAATGACGGTGAGAATTTTCTTCATCGAGTTTAAGTCTGAAAATAGGTCGGCAAAACGCTCATCATAATTCAAGTCGGCTTGATTTCGAGATTGCCGCAAACTCCGCCAGCCAATTCTGCACAATTTCCAGGCAACCCCTGATAGATATGAGGGTCAGTCGCATCAATCAAGGTCACCAAACGACCTCGCCAAGTCTCGCATCGATTCAAAAAGCCGCAGATTCGCACCGATATTCTGCCGGCACCGGCAGTCACCTGGACTCAATCCCCGCCGACCGCCGAAATTCTGACCCACTATATGTCGATTTTTAATGAACTGCTTGGCTTACCCGGATCAAATTCGTTAGGCTGACAATCCAAGCAGGCCGAAATTGCCTGCCTTGTATCTGCTCAAATTTTCAATTCCGGTTCAACACTCGAGTCCCTGCTGATGTTCAACAATCACGCCCTGCGACTTTACTTGTTCACACTCGCCGCCGCTCTGCCAACCTGGCTATTCGTCCAGCAACCGGCGGTCGCTCAAGATCAAAGAATGGATCCTCAAGAAGCGGGCTTTGACCTCGAGAAGCTCGACGAATTCAAATCCGAACTCGAAAAGGAAATCGAAGCCGGCCGAATTGTTGGCTGCTCGCTCTTTTTAGCAAAGGACGGGCAAGTCGTTTTGTTTGACAACATGGGAGAACGCGACCGATCGGAACCGGCAGACGTTACGAATGACACGATCTGGCGGATTTACTCGATGTCCAAACCGATCACCAGCGCCGCAATTATGCAACTGGTTGATCAAGACAAAATCGATCTCGATGCCGACATTTCAACTTACTTGCCCAAGTTCAAAGATTTACAAGTGCTTGAGGATGGCGAAGAAGTCGCTTGCGAACGAGAGATGACCGTCCGCGACCTGCTGCGACACACTTCCGGCCTGACTTACGGCTTTTTCGGAAATTCGGAGGTGGATCAAGCCTACAAGAAGGCTCGAGTGCTGATCACTGACAGGAATATTGAACAGACTGTTGACAAGCTTTCCGAAATTCCTCTTTTGCACCAACCAGGAAAACGCTGGCATTACTCAGTCTCAACTGATGTATTGGGCCGAGTCGTTGAAGTGGTGTCCGGCCAGTCGTTCAAAGATTACTTGCAGGAAAACATCTTCGACCCACTGGAAATGGAGGATACCTTTTTCACTGTTCCTCGCGACAAACGCGATCGATTCGCAGAGTTGTACAGCCCCGATGGTGACGGCGGTCTGAAGAAAGCATCGATGCTGACCTCGTTTCGATTCCTGAATGAAAACGAACTCTATTCCGGCGGCGGCGGGCTTTGCAGTACTGTCGATGACTATTTTCGATTCTGTCAAATGCTGGTGAACAAGGGCCAATTCAATCAGCAGAATATTCTCAGTGAAGAATCCATCGCTGCCATGACCAAGGATCAATTGCCCGAAGGGGCGGCCAGCCGATCATTCAAGTTCGGCTTAGGGTTCAGGATTACTCCAGAAGGACATTGCCTTTGGGGCGGCGCCGCCGGAACTCGTTTCTGGATCGACCCGGAAAACAACATCGTCGGCATCTTCATGATTCAAATTAATCCCTATCAGGCCAAAGAATACGGAAACCAGTTCAAAAGCGCAGTCTATGAAAGCCTGCGATAAAGAATGAGGCTCAATAAAAGTGCCTCAGAGAATAACGTCGAAAGAAATTGTCGAATGAAATAGTCTGGCCGCATTGGGCGAAACTCTTTCAAGCCACCGCAGGCTGCAGCCAGAAGTGCAAGTAAATCAGGGCCGCTCCCAAAACAACTCGCACAACAAACCACTTGCGCTTACCCGACCAGTTCGATTCCGAATAATAATTTTTCTCAGACATCGATCGAGACAATGTGTCAATCGCGACCCCCGATACGACACTGATCGCGGCCGGGACCAGAAACCAGTAGACCGCCAACCCGAAGAACAGCCCAATATCGGCCAAGGGCAGATGGCCGGCCCATTTGGGAACCGCAAACACCACCATCGACGCCAGCGCTGCAATCACGCAAATCACGTGTAATAAAAACAGAACAAAATAGCGCATCGCGAAAACTCGAATTCAACCGGTACCAACCACTATTCGCCGGCGCCCGGTTGATCTTGGCCAAATTCAAGAATCCCATCCGCTCAAACAGCGAATCGGCGGCAAGCATCGAATTCCGTTATTCGCACAGTGCCCAATTCCGGCAACCAACTCCGGAATTGACCCTCGATCTAAGAATTGAATTTCGGCTAATTGTTGGAATCCAGGTGCTTCTCCACCAATGGCTGGATCAGTGAACCCGGCAACGTGTAAGAACGAACTCGACTGTTGCGAGCGATATTGATACCGATAAAGTTGCCCTGCAAATCAAACACAGGACCGCCACAATGATTCGGATCAAGATCCGCATCATGCGAAATCACTGCCGTGAATCCATCGCGTCGGCCGCTTTTGTCCATCATGTCGGCCGCGTGGTTGGCTGGAGTTTCAGGATCTCCAAGCGTGATCCATTTTTCAGTTTTGACATCGTCCCGTTCGTAAACCAGCTTGACCCGATCATTGGGGTCAAACTGTCGAAGGTAGGTGACCAAATCATTGTTGGACTGAAT
>CAZOXC010000309.1:0-4770 GCA_964583205.1 uncultured Pirellulaceae bacterium
CTTGACTCCCGTGCGGATTGGCGATGATTGGGTCAAGCAGTTAAGTGGGATGACGATGCCCGATGTGAAAATCGAAGTAGCCAGCGACCGGAAGCTTGCTACACAAGATCGCAACGACTATCGAGGTTCATTTCTGTTCACACACACCGGTTGTTCTGGACCGGCTCCCATGAACGTCAGCCGCAGTGTGACTCATCCGGAAAACAATTTCCCAAAACAACTGGTCTGTGACTGGATTCCGGATGTTCACGCCGAATCACTAAAAGAGCTGTTGGCCGAAGAGACTCGGCAGCAAGGTTCGCGGCAGTTGATCTCCTGGTTGAGTGAGTTGGTGCCTCGAAGGTTGGCCGAATCGATTTGTGAAACTCATCAAGTATCTCCGGAGGTTCGGATGGCGGAACTCAATAAACAGAAACGATCGATGGTGTTAAATGGATTGAAGCAGAGCCAGATGCAGATCAAGGGCACACTTGGTTTTGCCAAGGCTGAAGTTACTGCCGGTGGTGTGGCGCTTGGAGAAGTCAATCAAAAGACGATGGCCAGCAAACTGGTGCCCGGGTTATTTCTGGCCGGTGAAATTCTGGACATTGACGGTCCGATCGGCGGATACAATTTCCAGGCAGCCTTTAGTACCGGGCGTCTGGCCGGACAGAACGCCTGATCAAGCTGTGGCTGCCGCGAATCCACCGAAGTCACGAGCAAAAATTCTCATGGCTCGGGCGCGGTGACTGAGGACCGATTTGATCGCGTCTCCCAGTTCGCCAAAAGTTTGATGGTATTCGGCAAGTTCAAACAAAGGGTCGTAGCCAAACCCGGCTGTGCCTTTGCGAGCGGTTAAGATTTTGCCTCGGCATTCACCCATGCATTCGAATTGTACATTGCCTTCCGGATCACTGAGGCAGATTGCACAAGTGTATCCGGCCCAGCGTTTCGGTGCGGGAACGTTCGCCAGCTTTTCCAGCAACAAATCGTTGTTGGCTTCATCGTTGCCGTGTTCGCCTGCGAAACGAGCGGAGTAGACTCCCGGATCCCCTTTCAGAGCATCGACACTGAGCCCGCTGTCTTCTCCCAGCACCCATTGGTTGAGAACTTTGGCTTGTTCGACTGCCTTGAGCCTGGCGTTTTCGGCAAAAGTGGTTCCCGTTTCTTCAACTTCAATTGACTGGGGAATATCTTTCAGTGTCTTCAGTTCAATATCGTAGGGCGCAAGAAGAATTTCCAACTCGCGACGTTTACCTTCGTTGCGAGTTCCCAGGACGAGGAGTTTCATAGAGTATCAAGTGTAAAATTGACGAATTGCATGAGCTTGATTCTTCAGAGATTGATGAATCTGGCAACAGTGGGCGTCTGCGGGGGCAAAAAGAGAATTTGGATACTCGTTACAGATCCAATGCTCTACTCGAAACTGATCTCTTCACCGATTTCCAGCTTTTCATCAAAGCTTGACCCTCGAGTAATCACGATCTCGCCGTGATCGTCGCCTTGTTCGGTAACGGTGCCATGGTGCCTGACCAGTTCCAGAATGGCCAGGAAGATTCCCACCATCGCAGACTTGTGCATGCCGGGTTCAAACAAATGGCTGAAAGGAACCTTTTCATGATTAACTAATTTGCCATGAATCCGCTGCATGTACACGGTGATCGGAGTATCGTCATAAATGATGTTATCGGAAGGAGGTTTGATTTGCCTTTTGAGGACTCGCCCAAAGGCACTGACCAGATCCCAGAGTTCAACTTCGTGGATTGGTTGGTCGGCCGGGTCGATTTTGCGGGGCGGCAAGTCATTGCGGACGCGAGCAAAGCGTTCTTGCCACAAACGCCCCTGTTCGGCCAGCAATTCAGCGGCGTCGCGATACTGTTTGTAGAGTAGAAGTCGATGAACCAGGTCTTCGCGAGGATCCTGGTCGTTGTCGGCTTCTTCGAAATCGTGTTTTGGCAGGATGGATTTGAGTTTTATTTCGACCAGCAGCCCGGCGATTTCCAGGAAGTCACCCACCAGGTCGATATCAATGGCTTCAATTGCGTCCAGGTGCTCGGTGTATTGTTGGGCAATTTTGGCAACCGGAACTGTCTCAGCGCCGACTTCGTTCTTTCGAATCAGGAACAGCAACAGATCAACGGGGCCTCGGTAGAGGTCCAGCTCGACTTTGAAATCGGTCGTGAGGATTCCTGACGAAGCGTTGTCGTCAGATGGTTCAATGGTATCGGTGGAATTCAATTTTCCGGATCGGCCAATAATAAAAACAAGTGATTACAGATTGTTGCAGATATTCCATGGTCCGCTTGTACGGCTTAATGCTGGATTCAGAAAGTGCAAAAATGGCGTGCTATGAGATTTTGCTTAAAGAGTTCATGTTACTCAACTTGTAGGGTCAACCTGAACCATAAGGTTCAAAGAAAATCCCTATTTTATCTGACTGGAACCTGAAAAGTCAGCCGATGTTTCCTATGTTGACTGCGGAGTTAGTTTGGTTGGAAGGCCCACTAGATTCGCCGCTGCAAACATGATCCTAAAAGGAGACTTGTAAGTTGATGCAGCAATCTCGTCATGAGTTTGACAACTTAACCCAACTAAGAAAGTTTGTCTCTCAGACGTTGTGTCAATGGAACGATATCGAGGTCGGAGTGTTCCACGTAACCGAGTCAGTGATTACACGCGGTGATCAACCTTGTGGCATTTTCTTTTGTCTGCATGGTCCACGTAGCGTGAAACTGACTGCGATTTGGGAAACCGACAGAAACACAATTTTGTTCTATGGCTCAACTGGAGAGAAGTTTCAAAAAACGGAGCTGTCCCACGCACCGGAAATTGCCGCTTGGAATAATCCATAACTTAAATATTCAACGCCCGTCCATGGAGGAGGTCGATAATGCTGGTTCTTTCCAGGAGGGAAAGCGAAACTATAAAAATTGGCGACTCGATTGAGATCACGCTAGTACGAGTATCAGGTGACAGAGTACGCGTCGGTATTCAGGCACCATCCGACTTGCTGATTTTACGAGGAGAACTTGAACAACTTGAGTCAAGTCACGTCCAATCGCAGCCCGCTGCAGCTTAGCTACGGTAGGGTAACAACAAGGGAGTACACAGGGCGAATTGATTTCGAAAGGCGCGCACCGAAAAATTCAATCGCCATACGCCCAGCGGGGCAACGACGAATTCCCTAACAACTGATCCCAAAACGGCTCAAATCATCATCAGATTTGAGCCGTTTTTTTTTGGTTTCTTCCTCAGAAACGTCCTAGTTTCATGAAAATTGTTCGAATTCGCAGAAAAAGCACAACAAAGGTGTTGGCTGGGCGAACGAATTAAATTGAAAATACTGCGTAAGGCATTTCGCTGGATAGGCGGCGATTTTAATGACATCAGAGGAATAAACAATGGACATCTTGTGCACTTGTCAGTCCACATTTCAGATCGAATCCAGCCAGGCCGGTCAGCAGGTGCAGTGTCCAACCTGTGGTGCCATCCACCAGATTCCAGCGGCAACCTCCGCTGCAACTCCGCCAGTGTTGCCACCCAAAATCACGTCGCCCCAGTCGGCAGCATCCCAGTCGGCGGCTTCTGTTGAGAGCAATGTCCCGCCGTATGCCCCAAGTTCTCTTGAAGGCGCGCCACAATATTATCCTGCCAATCCCCGTCCAGCAAAAAAGAGTTCCGGTTGCCTGACCGCGCTTTCGATTGTGTCTTTGGTAGTGGGTATTGTGTTGGTAGCTGGCTTGTGCGTCGTCCCCTGGTCTTTCAGTGGATGGTCCAACAGCACCGATCCGGCTTACGAATACACGCAACGAGGATACCGTCGTGTTGTAAACATGATGGTTAATGAATCAGGTACGATAAACGAGGACCGGGTTTATACTTGCAACCTCGCCAGTTTTTCAGGTGACATCGATGCGAACCTTGCCGTGATTGGAAACTCGTGCGAAATCGAAGGGTTCGTCAACGGAGACCTCGACTTCATCGGCAATATGCTCACGATTGGACCGGACGCCGTTATCAAAGGCGATTTGAACGTAAAGTTGGCGAACTTCGTTAACATCCATGGTCGAGTTGAAGGTGACATCAACGGAACGGTCAACTTTATGAACCGCGGCGATGAAGATCAGGGAGTGGATCGTGAAGGCATCCAGGACACTCGCTCAACACTTGATCAGGTTTCTCAACAGGTGGTCGCTCATGCCCAGTCGCAAAACCGCTTGCCCAATGACGATGAAGGGCGAGGACTGTTAAACTCGAATCGAGATGCCTGGGGAAAAGAAATTCGTTACGAACAGAATTCGAAAACGGAATTTGTGATTCGCAGCGCGGGGCCAGATGGTATTTGGGAAAATACGGATGACGTCTGGCAAACGGAACGAGTCAGGTCGTTGCAAAACGCGGGTGGCCGAGTTGCCGATGCAGCGAACAATTTCAATCCCGTTCCGAGTCTTGATATTAAGACCGGACAGGGAACAACACCGCCAGCTGATTCATTGCCGAAGTCGATCGACGAGGCGATCAGGTATCTGGAGTCTCCTGGTGAAATGCGGCGGGTGGCGGCCGTCGAATGGTTGAGTTCCACAACCGAGAGCCCTGCTGACGAACAGAAGGCCCGGATTGTCGAATTGACTTTGCCGTTTTTGAATGAAAATGCATATACGGCCAAGGCAAAACGGATTGTGCGGAAGTGGATCATGCCCGATCAGCTGGAGCAGTTGGTAGAAGTCGCTTCGTTTGCGGATGACGAGGGTCCCGCCAAAGCGCTGATGACAATTTTCGAAGCCAAAAGTC
>CAZOXC010000310.1:0-4767 GCA_964583205.1 uncultured Pirellulaceae bacterium
GCTCGAAGTGGACTGTTCGGCACTCAATTCGATTCAATTTCTTATACAGGAGAGAACCATGAAATCATCGCTGGTTAGTTTGTTAGTCTTTGTGACAATTCAAGCCTCCCTGGCGAGTAATTCCGCCGCACAATTCGACTTTTTAGATGAGGCTCGATTTCAACGCGATACTATTGTGAATCTGGAGCGCGACTTGCAAGAATTCCAATCGGACCTGGGGATTCCGTTTCTAGAAATCATGAGACAATTGATCGGAGACCGCGACGTAGCTGAGATTCAATCTCATTGGGACTTTGATTTTACCTTTCGAAACATCCTCTACACTGTCACTAGAGGAAACTATGCCAGGAAATTCTCCACGTTGAGAAATAGCCTTGGGCAGTTTCAGTTTGATTCCATTGCGGCATTGGGGCAAAACCCAGACAACTTGGTAGCTATAGAGCTCTGGGCAAATGAGATCGATTTGCTACTTGATGACGTCGAGAACCAATTGGAGATTATAGAAACGCAATTGGAAATAATGGCAGATGCCGCCGATGGAGATAATATCTGGGGGTTTCGGCCAATCAACGTTGAAATCAGCAACCACGATCGGTTGTTTTCGCAGCTCGAAAATTCGCGTCGGTCATTCGACAACTTTCTCAACATGCTGGACAACTTTTAATCAACTGACCTGGTTCTTTGGCGTGCTGTAAAGTTAGCCTGATAAATTTCTTAATTACGGCCAATTTTTTCATTTCCCGAGTCGAAAAAACTTCGGGTTTCAGCCACTATCGTTCGCACTGAAGGGCTTGGTAACGCATTGGCATAAATTGTGTTTCCAATACGAAGTTTCAGTATTGTGTGAAAGTAGTTGAGGTGGAAGTAATTGGGGACATTGTACTTTAATTCTGCTGGTCTGGCTCAAGGCGACTATAGCCCTGGCTTCTTTGCGGTTCTTGATGCCATCGCGTTTGTCCATAGCAATCCACGATAAGTTCAATGTCCCATTTTTAATCGCGCATTGTATGGCTCTTTTCTACAAAATAGTTGTCCCAAAGGATGACGGGTGCTTATTGAACTAGTGAGACCAGTCGACTGTCGACTGGGCCAAATCTAAGTTCCAAAAGGCTGGAGAAAAGATGACTTTGTTTCGTGGATATAACGCCATGCTGGTGGCGTTGGTTGTGTGTTTTACTTCGATTCCATGTTTTGGGGATAACAACAAATTTCAAACCAAATCACATCTTTTTGAATATTCGATTGAGTCCTTAAGACAAATTGAAGAAATGTCAGGAAGCATATCAAATCTTGCTGACGCGAAGAAAGTAGCATGTAGATCTCTTCCGCCCGGCGAAGCTGAGGACTGTTTGCTACGCTTGGATGTAATCAAGAACAGCATGAGCTTGGTCAAGCTCGAAGCCAAAATAGCAATCGACGCCTTCGGTTATGTCAAAGGTGCACATTTGACAACGACCAATGATGCAAATGCAATTCAACTTGGTGCCTCGAACTACCAACCACTTTCCGGGGATACACGAGTTTACTTTGCTGAGCAGGCTGCATTAATCGAGTTTGAAGTTGCAAAAGTAGATAATGCATTGAGTTTGATGCTTCCCGCAATCTCTTTAGCTGAAGCTGCGGCTCTGCACCCTACACTTTCTGAAGTTTTCAACCTGGTGATCATTCTGGATATCGCTTACTCAAACGCATTTATAGCAAGCACATTTGCGATTGATCATGCTCGGGGCGAATCAGGCATGATTGCGGCTCTATCTTTAGTCAACTTTAAGGTGATCAAACAAGATGGTGCTTTTGATAGTGCCAGGAATGGGTATGACCAATTCGCAGATACCAAGATTCATGTGGGTTTCGATACTCAACGTTTTAATTTGACACTCGACGATGAAGTTGCCGCCGATTTTGACGGAGGTCGATACTACCGTGGTTTTGCAATGGGATACGAAATTCCATGGGGAACCGTTGTGTCATCTGACTTGAGGGCCAGGCGTGGTCTTTTCGGATCCTTGATTGCGCGTGCGGGCTCAAAAATTTATGCAGCTCCTGGCTACGAAAAAACCCCAGCTTACATCACTCTAAGTGATCGAAGGGATGCCATTTTCGTCAACAATATCGGTGTTGCCATGCACTTGCGACCAGATGACACGCACGGCGAAGAGATCAATTTCATTGCTGAGGGTGACCCTATTTGCGCTGGACAACAAGTTATGTTTCCAAATCGAATAGATGTAACAGCAACACCAATTGATACTGAAGACACAATCCAAATGGGATTTACGGTTTTTGTCACCGGTGGCAACCGGTGCAGCGGATCAACCAGCGGATCAGGCCCTCAATTCTTTGAATTTCACTTATCGATCGATGCTACCAAGATCGCACCGACCGACCACTGCTGGGTTTGGGATCCAATTCACGAACTCTACTACAATACGTGTGGTGGCGATCCCGTTTTCGACTAAGACGTTGACTTTGGCAGGACGGTTTCTGGTACGCGTGCGTGCTTTATTGTTAATTGAATCGACTTGTTTCAACACGCATTAGACACCCTAAAAGCCTCGCTGCAGCCAGTTGCAACGAGGCTTTTTCTTTGATTGAGTGCCTCAATGGAAAAACGTTTCCGCGTTCCTGGGTGGCGCCGTTTTGCCTGACGCGACGATGTTCGTTTTCTAGAGTTATCAAAACTCCGTTGGAGCTGCTGAAGCTACCATCTGGAACGAGCTCTATCGCCTGCGTCGTAACATAGTCGTTGCACTGACCAACAGGATCAACGCCATACTGGATGGTTCTGGAACAGTATTGACTCCTGTTAAACGAAGCGAATCAATGGCGAAGTCTTCGTCTCCGGTGTCCAGTTGGTCAATCGTAATTCGAAGATCGAGTGAGTTTCCTGTCTCCAGCCCAAAGTCAGCCAAAGTCAGTGAAAACTGAGTGAAGACATCGGTGATTGGAGTGCCATTACCGAGGCCGTCGAAATTGGTATCGACTCGAGGGTCGCGATTCCCAACGGCTGCATCAGAAGATTCGATTGCGAAGATATCACTGACTGTCTTTTCATTGACCATGTTAACGTCCCAAAAATTCGATTAGCTCAGGATCGCGTCGCAGTGAGAAAACGTGCCGTCTTCTCGATGATCATAACCTAGCAGAAAAGCAAAACAACATTGTGCAATTAATACCAATGATTCGACTCCCTTCGCACTTATCGAGTGGTTTGGTTCTCATCATGAGGGAGTACCTAACGCGTCAGTCATTCCTGCCAGAAAGTTCTTTAGTTGCTCTCGCGTCAGGGTGATTCGAATTTCCGGCTGCAGCGGCTGTTTTTTGATTGATGCGATCATCGGCGTAAACGCCAATCCCATCGGTAACTGCCTTGAGAATAATGAACAGGATTATTGCCAAGCCGATGAATGAGCCGCACAGGATGCACAAATGCATGGGAATGATCCGCAGGTAAGGCCGGAACATTAACGAACCGATATTGGGAACGCCCTGACGGTCAATTGTTATCTGATTCAGCAGCGCCAGAAATTCGCTGAGTGCAAATCCCAGAATGAACAACAGGATCCACAGCAACGTTTGCGATTCAAATGTGATCTCGAAAAAATTCTGGCTGAAAGCCAACAGAAAAACAGCGTAGACGACATGAAATATTCCGAAATGGACCAGGAAAAACCCGATCGTACTTAGCTTGCCGCTCGCTGTTGCGGGTATCTGTTTGCCGTTGCTTGTAAATCCGTCGGTCGAGAAACGCTGCAACAGACCCATTCGCACCGCGTTGAAGATTCCGATGATCACGCTTTGCAGCCAGTAACTCCAAAGCAGTTCGCCAATTCCGACCCAGCCCAGCAAGTACAATACTAGAGTAGTCAAGTTGGTAATTGCCAGGCCAGCGATGGCGATAGGAATAGAGTTTATCATTCCGTCAAATTTAATTGATCATGGACATTACCAAAAGAGGAACGAATTGTTCATGCTGCAATGTTTGCAGTAATTTCTTGACCTGTTGCCCATAAATGTTCTGAGCCACCAGGTCATCGATGCGCTGTTGCTGGCGGGCTGTTCGAAGAACACCAAAGTTGTGCTCGATCAAATTGGCACCATTGGCCAGTGACGCCAGAATCAAGGTGCGTTCGTCTGCCTGCGGATTGTCGGCAAACAGAAGTTGCTCCAGCCTGCGTTTGATATCCTGTTCCGGTTGTGAATCCATTTCTGGATAAATTTGCTTGCTGAACAACATCCAGACGGTCTTTTCTTCCGCCTTTAGAATCTCGAAACGACAGAGTTCTCTGACGATCGATTCTTTCAAGTCGGATGTTGAGGCTTGGCGAACCCAGTAGGCCAGAGATCGTGGTCTCGAGTCGGTCACGATTTGCTGGAGAACTCGATCCATGATCGTGTCCTGGAGTCGGTCCGGCTGAATCACTTCGACGGTCGGTTCATTTTGACCCGTCAGTTGCAAACGTTCCAGCAAGATTAACTCGGCCAACACCGCCGCGCCCAACGCACAAAGATAGGAACGGTTAAATTCGGTGCCCGCCCGGTCATCCAGTGAAAGCAGCATAAGTTCGTGATACAGACTTAGACGATTCTCCAATGTTTTCTCCTAAAACCTTTTCCTGTCATTCGCTGTTCAGCTCGAAAAATTGTACAAATTCCCGGCGAATTTGCATCGCAACCGCTTTGCGAACCTGCCAGACGGCAGCCAGTGCTGGGCGAATAAAAATCCGCTTGACATTCCTGCGGGAAGTATTCCTATAAGACCAAATC
>CAZOXC010000311.1:0-4756 GCA_964583205.1 uncultured Pirellulaceae bacterium
GTCCACTTCGAGCATTCGGCAGGACAGGAAACTAATAACCGAGAGCGAACGGGTGGGACAAACAATTTGAGCGGTTTTAGGAAAAAGTCTGCTTTTCACCGCGAGATTTATATCTTTGCGTGCCTTTTGGGCAGTCCTTCAAGATCTTTGGCATGTTCAGCAACAGTAAGCGAATTGGAAAGTCCTCTTTAAAGTGTTTGGAGAATCTAACCAGTTGGCATACCGTTACAGGCACGTTCGTTCCGATCTCAGATTTCACGCTGACCGTCTATTCGCGGTTCTCAATCTGGCTTCGAAACTCGATAAACCACGCTAATTCACTTTCCCACGATTCTGCCGAAGCGAGGTCAATAAGCGGTTTGTCTTTCAAATACCGGATCGCGCGCTCGGCGAAAAAATCGGCTTGCTCCCAGTCTTCGACGATTCGAAACGCAGTGCATAGCTCTCGATCAACTGCAAACAAGTACCATACACCCGTTTTGGAAAAAGTTAATTCACTCAACTGGCGGGCCAAAGATCCTGCCAAGTCCGTCATCTCAGCTTCGTTGGCGATCTTCAGTTGTTTTGTTCGAGCCAAAATCACCATATCGCATTCTGAATCAGCACCCACAATTTTTGAAATTTCAGCCTGGAAATACTCGATCGCGCGTTTAATATCCGAAATTGCGTTAGCATGGTTACCCAATGCCGAAGTACCTTCTGCCAAGATCAGTTCAGCCTGAATACTGACTCGCCAACCAATCCTGGAATCTGCAGTCATCGCACGAATGTTTTTCCGAAGGTTAACGGCCTTTTCAAGGTAGTTTTCGCGTATCGATGGATTCTGTTGCGCTAAGATCTCGTAAGAAACTGCTTTCCAACACCAGGACAAGAGTTGCCGAACATCGGCGACGTTGCCAGCCTGCTCTGCTGGCAAAGAAGTGGTAGATTCATTCGCGATACACTCCGCATACCTGCCGTGAGTAAAGTCAAACGCAAGTTGGTAAAACTCGCTGTTGGCATCACCGAAAACGTCAGTCTTTTGAAATTCTTGAAATCGATCAAAACTTGCCCTTGAAACGGAAGGGAGAAATCCGCCCAGAATCATTGCGCGTTCAAGCTTGGCCCAGTAATTGTATTGTTCAGCCGGTCCTGTTTTTCCTTCCGTCAAGTTAACAATACTTGCGAAGGTCTGTTCGGCCGCTACAAATTCACCCAAATCCAATAGTTGATAGGCTACGCTTTCCTGCATATACAAACAAAGGTTTGACTCCGCGCCTAGTTTTTTCTGGTACATTCGCGATTGATCAACCATTCCCTTTAAAATATCGATTTCGAAACGGTCACCTTCAAAAACCAGTTCTTGACAGCTTCTCAAATAGACGGCGCGTGCCAAGCAGCTGAAAATGTCATCTGCGCCCAGTAATTCGTCAAATTTTGAGAGAACTTGAAAATCAACCAGTTCCGCCTGAGCTTTGCGAATTAAATCCGGTTGCTCTAAGGTCAGCGACTCGTTGAGCGAATTAACGATCTGCAATCCACTCCAGAATTCACTTCGATCCTGGTCAGACATTCCTGGATAAGTTGCACTTAAAAAGTCCAGATAACATTCATACTCTGCAGCATAAAAGGGCTCAAGTTCGTTGGAGCCAGCCAGCCGCCTGGCCGCCTTCAAGTGTATATTTGCTTTTTCAACCTGCCCTGCCTGCAAAGCATCTAACCCTTTTACCTTAAGAGCTCGCATCCGTGTTTCGGGAGGATCCGCAAACAACCCGGTTATCCAAATGCAAATCAGGATCAAAGAGACTACGATTGCAGAAACAAGTGTTTTTCTTCCAATTTGCCTTGGCTTATGTTCATCTTTGATCTGAGCAAGAAAAGCATTGATGTTCACTGGACGCATTTGAGGATCTGGTTCCAGACATTGATTGCAAAGCTTTACCAAATCTTCAACACCTGAACCCGTAACAAAAGAATCAACTGGTTGAATGTTGGATGCCTTGGCGAGGCTTCGTTGCGAACTTTTCGAATCTGCGTCAAAGGGTGCCTGACCTGAAAGCAAAAAGTAGAGAACCGCACCTAAACCAAAAATATCGGTCCGTTCGTCGACGGGTCCCGAACTATTTGCAACCTCGGGTGCCATAAATGCTGGAGTACCTGACCCAACACTTCGATCAGACGAAATTGGCCGCATCAATCCGAAGTCGATCAATTTGGCATTTCCATCAGGCGTTATCAGCACATTTTGAGGCTTCAAGTCCAGATGTAAACAATCACACTGGTGTGCGGCCTGAACACCTTGTGCCAACTGACGAATTATCTTTCGGAGAGATTGGTTGCTCAAAGGATCGTGAAGAAAGAGATCCAACGTTTCGCCCTCGACGTACTCCAATACAAGAATCATCGAGCCTTCAAATTCTTCGACGCCGTAGCATCTCACAACATTTGGATTGTCGATTCGCGCCAACGTTCGACCTTCGTTGACGATTCGAGTTCGCTGTTGGTTCGTTAAAGAGTCGTGATAAATCTTGAGTACTACATCGCGATCAAGCGTGTTGTCACGTGCCTTGACAACAGTCGACTGCCCCTCGCAAGCGATAACTTTGTCCAGCGTATATTTTCCGAAATCTGTGTTCTCGCTTGGCCGCCCATTGGCCTCACTCAACATTTGTAAGACAGTATCGATTTGCTCCGAATCGTATCTCATTCATGCGACTCCTCGTCATCGAATTGATTCATTTTCGATTTCAATTTCTGAATAATCGCACGGTGTTGACGCTGCATTTGTTTGCCAGTAAACCCAAGCGTTTTGCCGATCGAGTTTAATGATTGGCCTTGCCGATAGTGATAGTCAACAATTTGCCGTTCGATTTCATCCAGAGATTCGATGTGAGATAACAATGCCTTAAGTACTTCACGATTCGCCGAATCCTGCAATGGGTTCGCTGCCTTTGTTTGTTCCAGTCTATCAGCAGAATGGTATTCGCTGCGCAACACCGTACGACATTGCGCTGAATGGGAATTTGCCAAACGAGCAGAATTGCCTTTAGCTATCGTCGATAGCCATGCTTGAGTAACTGGCCTCACCTCTGGCTCTGAAGTCAATTCTCTAATCAACTGAATGGCAGATTCCTGAACGACATCAGACGTTCTATAACGACGACGGTATTTTGGATTAATTTTTCCTTGAATTGACCGGCGCACCCCGCTCAACAATTCAATGAAATCAATTTTGGGGTTGGCCGAATTCGTTTCTGTGCTCATCTGCTCGTCTCATCTCTCACCATTACCTGGATGTACCTCTTCTGCAAACACCATAGCAGCACTCAAAAATTGGCCATTAGTGAATCCCCGGTATTCACAGCTCATGATCGGCACGTCACATCATCTTAACATCTAATACATTGGACCAGGCAACAATTAACAATTAGGAATGCCGTCGTGTGCCAGAATATACGGATATAAATTGCCTACGAACTTACAATTCTTATATTAGCGCAGCTGGTCTGCTAATCAAGTTTCGAAACCACACCGATTGCCAGTTTCCCTGGCGGCCGCCGGTTCGCTGTTGACCCGTCTTGAAATTTACGACCTGACCTAGATATCTTCTGGTATCTTATAAGTACCGAATTTGTACACACGGGATCAGGAAATACGTGACAACAGCAACCAATCACAGAATTATCAAAGCGCCCACCGGCACGCAGCTGAATTGCAAAAACTGGCTCGCGGAAGCCCCGCTGCGGATGTTGATGAATAATCTGGACCCCGACGTCGCGGAACGTCCCGAGGATCTGGTCGTTTATGGCGGAATTGGGCGAGCGGCTCGCAACTGGGAATGCTTTGACAAAATTGTTGACGCGCTTAAGCGTCTCGAATCCGACCAGACTCTGCTTGTACAATCCGGCAAGCCCGTTGGAATTTTCAAAACCCATCCGGATGCACCTCGAGTCCTGATTGCCAACAGCAACCTGGTGCCTCACTGGGCGACCTGGGAGTACTTTCATGAACTTGACCAGCTTGGCTTGATGATGTTTGGCCAAATGACGGCCGGTTCATGGATCTATATTGGAAGCCAGGGAATCGTTCAGGGAACTTACGAAACCTTCGTTTCGGTCGGTCGCAACCATTTCTCCGGGGACCTTTCGGGCAAGTGGATTTTGACAGCCGGACTGGGAGGAATGGGTGGCGCACAACCGCTGGCCTGCACCATGGCCGGCGCTTCCATGTTGGCCATCGAATGCGATTCCAGTCGGATCGATATGCGATTGAAGACTGGCTACGTCGACAAACGCTCCGATGATCTGGATGAGGCGCTGGATCTGATCAGGCAATCTTGCCAGGCCAAACAACCGATCAGCGTTGGCTTGCTGGGCAATGCCGCAGAACTGCTTCCGGAAATGGTAAAGCGGGGCATCAAACCGGATGCGGTGACCGATCAAACTTCGGCTCATGATCCACTCAATGGTTACTTGCCGGCAGGTTGGACGATCGAACAAGCCGCCGAAAAACGACAAAGCGATCCACAGTCCTTGATCAAGGAAGCCAGGTCCTCGATGGCTGTGCATGTGCAAGCCATGTTGGAATTCCACAAGCAAGGCATTCCCACGTTTGACTACGGCAACAACATCCGCCAGGTTGCCAAAGAAGAAGGTGTGGAGAACGCGTTCGATTTTCCCGGGTTTGTGCCGGCTTACATTCGTCCATTATTCTGCCGAGGCATTGGACCGTTTCGCTGGGCGGCGTTATCCGGCGATCCGCAAGATATCTATAAAAC
>CAZOXC010000312.1:0-4747 GCA_964583205.1 uncultured Pirellulaceae bacterium
CCGTTGTCGTCGATCATGGCGTGTTCGGTCGCTAGTCTTTGTTCGGACTGATAGAACTCATCGACTTCGCGAGTTGCGGTGATCGCTGCTTCCAACAAAGACGTCTGGCCATCTTTGTCCAGGTCGTTGGATGGGTCGATAATCGCCTTGGACATGAATGCTCCAAAGCGAGCAAAATTCTGTTCGTAGCCACTGGTCGTCGCTGTCACAATCACTCGGTCGCGGCCCGAAAGTTGATTGATAAAGGGCGCGCTGGACGCCGAGCAATTGATCAACACAGTCGGAGTTCGATTTTCGGCCAACCATTGTTTCAATTCATCCGCCGAGACATCCGGACCTCGCAGATTAAACTTGGCATTCTGGCCGTCATGCGTGCCATGGCCAATCAATACGATCCACAATTGTTGCCAATCGGATTCTGCAACAATTTCTGATTGCAGTTGTTCGCGATCGTTGTCCGAACCTTCGTGTTGTCCAATCGTGACAAGCGAAATTCGATCGGCGAACTGGTTGTTTTCGGTATCGGCGACATTCTGCCAGTTCGTCGCCCATTCATCGAATTGCTGGGCAAATTCCTGATCATCACCGGCGCCCACTACCACCACCAGCTTGATCTGATTGGTGGTGTTGGCTGCGGAATCGTCATTCGAGGTCACCGCCGGCTGTTCGTCCTGCCAGCAGCAGATGCAGCAACCTTGAGTAAACTCGACCCTTGCAAAGATCGCACACAGGCAAACCAATAGACCCGTTAGTGACCGAACTGGCGAATTTCGAAAAACCATTACGCCATTCCTTTCCAGCGCCTCAAACCCCATTCGGCAACCAGCAAACCCAAGGCCAACAGCAGGATCTGCCATGAATGCCACCAGGGATGCGTGACCGTTTCAACATAGGGAATGGGACGGTTGCCAAGCGAGTTAACGAATTGATTGAGCTGGTTGGCCTCGATCACCTCGCCACCTGTCTTGGATGCCAGAGTTTCCAGCAGGGAACGATTGGGAATGATACTGGCGAACTCTTCATCTTGTGGTGAAGCGACCCAGCCAACATCACTGGACGAAATGGAATCCTCGTCAGGCGCCTGAACCGTGGCTGATACACGATACAAACCTTGATCGCGCGACGCGAAGGAGGCTCGATAAGCACCCGACTGTCCATCGATTGGATCGGTCGGTAACTCCAGGCTTTGTCCATCGGGTAAACCAACTTTGACTTTGACATCGGCGTTGTTCAGCAAGCGATATTGATCGTCATACGCTGCGACTTCGATGTGAGTCAAATTTGCGTTGTCAGCCGGAACCAGTTCTGCCTCGATCCGCTGCGGAGTCTCGGAGACCAGCCAGCGCATCATCTGCCGCCAGGAGATCAACAAGTCCTCGTTGCCCGGTTCGGCGTTTAAATGCCAACGCCAATAGTCTCCCAACAGCAACGCGCCCGTGCGGCCTTTGCCGAATCGCTGGGTGACAAGTGCCGGCAGGTTCTCGCCGTCTTCCGTTCTTACGCTGGCCAGTACCGCCGCGCCTGGTTTGATCGAGTTGACACGGTTAATCGTCTTGAATGGCGGCATTTCCGACAGGCGTTGTTGTTCCAGTCCCTGTGTCGAGCGAACTCGAATCCAGGGCTGAAGCCATCCTTCACGAGTCAGACTCATTTGATAATTGGCCGATTGCGGCGAGGGTTGGAACCGATCGACATACACCGGAAGCATTTCGCCAATCGGAGTTCGATCAAATTCACCTTTAACGAACGATTCTTGTCCTCCCAGCATCAACAACCCGCCACCACGAGACTCCACAAAGTCCTGGATCAACGTCTTTTGGTCTTCGGAGAAAAACGAAGCTTCAACGTCGTCCAGAATAATGGCGTGAAATTTGAACAGCTCGCTGGCCGCTTTGGGAAAACCGCCCCGCAATTCATCGTTGTCTTTGACATCCAGCCGCACCATCACAGGCTCATCATATTGTTCGGCGGTTTGGTCGCCCTGGTTTCCGAAGCCACGATAGAGAGAATTTGTGGACTCGCCTTCGTGGCCTCGAAACGTGAACTTGGCCTCCCGTTTTGCCAATCGCATCAAACCAACCAGTTCAATTTCGTCATCGATCGAAAGCGCACGTCGCAAAAACTTGTACTCCCAGTTGGGGCGACCGGTGACGTACAAAATTCGATAGGGTCCGCTGCGATGGTTCACGATCAATTGCCGCTGATTGTTGAAAACCGTCGCTTCCGATTCCGACACCAGTTCCTCGTTGCCCTCGGCGAATGCCCGGAGTGTAAACGTTGAAACGCCGCGCTGTTGTGGCTTGACCTGAAACCGCACAGCAAACTTTCGATTGTCTTCGACTCGAGCGATCTTTTTGCGTTCGATCTCTTTTGATTCGTGGTCCAGCAATTGAACTTCAATCGTCGATCCACCCATACCATGGCAAATCAAGTCCGCCGCGATTGTCACCGGTGCAGTTTCAAAATTGGACTCGCTGACCGTTGTGTTAACGATCTCCAGGTCACGAGCCGGTCGTTGTGAACCCATCACGACCGGGTAAATCGGCGGCATCGAATCCCAGGACAAGTCGCTGGGCAGGCTCGCGGTGGAATTTCCGTCGGTCAGAAGCAACACGCCGGCCAGCGGACGATTCTGATACCGGTTTCCGATCACCTGAACCACCTGATCAATGGAGGACCCGTTGGCTTCAGCAGCATAGTCGGAATAATCCTGGACCGAATTGAGTCGTTCGCCAAATTGATAGCGTCGCAAGTCGAATTCACTTTCCAGATTCAACAGCCATTGGTTGCTGGAGTTCAACAAGTCGCTGACTCGATCCGCACGGCTCGGTTTCCCAAGTCGATCACGCACATTCATGCTGCGGCTGGCATCGGCAGCCACCACAAACAGATTGGCTCCGGTCTCGGGCTTCGTCTCCGATCGCATCGGCTCCAGTAAACAAAGCGCCAGCAAGGCGACTCCTGAAAGTTTCAAACCAGCCAGCAACAAGCGGAAGGGTACGCTGGCGGTGCTGTTCATGTAGGACCAGGCAACCAACAGCGCAGTCACGACCACGATGCCGACCGCGACCGGCCACCATTCGGGTGAGTTGAACAGATCGGGCATCAGGTTCATTGTCCTTTTCCTAACTGTTCGTAGTATTTGCGAACGGCATCCTGGTACTTGGTCGGTACCGGATCTCGATCAACGGGCACCAGAGAATCGTCGGCCGACATGCGAAGCAACTCGTCTTTGACTTGTTGTCGCAAGCGTACCAGGGGATCAAGCACTTTCAATTTGACCAGATCCCAATTCGGTTCCTCGCCGTGACGTTTGAGTTCTTTGCGGAATTCACGAGCATTCTCACGGACTCGAGTCGCTTCGGCCCGCAACTCTGGGTCGGCGATCATTTCTTCTACGTCTCGCAGCCGATCCGACCAGTCGAGAAAGTTCTCGCCCGTCAGCGGCTGGATGTTGGCATCGTCAGAACGCATTCCGGATTGATTGACGCCTTCTGACATGCCGCCGACTTGCCGGTCATCGCCCGGATCGCCCGGTTGATTTTGGCGCGACTGCTGTTGGCTGGACTGAGGATCGGTCAGCCGACCGGGCTGTCGTTCGCCCTGTTGTTCACGCTGTTGTTCGCCCTGTCGCTCACCCTGTCGCTCACCCTGTCCGTCACCCTGTTGATTCCCGCGGCCTGGATTCTGAGACTGGTTTTGAGCTTGCTCTTCGTTGGACTGCTCTTCGCTGGGCTGATTGTTTTCGGAGTCTCGTTCAGACGGGTCAGTCGGTTGCTGATTTTGCGGGTCACCGGATTGGCCATCGCCAGATCGATTCTGGTTGCCTTGTTGGTTGCCGTCGTTTTGCTGATCTTCGGAATCTTGATTCTGTTCGTTGGGTTGCGAAGAATCGCCGGGTTGGTTTTGGCCGGGCGAGTTTTGTTGGTTGGGGGATTGGTCGTCTTGCTCCCGATTCGAGTCATTGAAAGACTCGTCACCGGTTTGCTCGGCGGCTTCCTCAGCCAATTCACCCGTGAGCCGTTCCAATTCGCGGTTGGCGCGTCGCAAGGCTTCGGCTTCGTCACCCAGTACTTGTTCAGCGGCCCGATCGACGCCTTCGCGAATACGTTCGATTCCTTCCGCCGCCCGGCGTTGTTCAAACTTTGCATCTTCGACGAACCCGCTCCGCAGTGACTGTTCCGCAGACTCCAGTGCTTCCGCCGGTCGATCCTGTTCGGATTGTCGAAAAGTGTCATACAATTCTTCCGCCAACAGCGGCTCGAATTCCTCAGCTTCTTCGATGGTATTTCGCATTTGATCGCGAAGCTGTTCCAGGTTGTCCCGTTGCTGATCAAATTCTTCGACCAGATCTTCCCGGTCGTTTCCGGCCGTCAGAGAATTCTGACTGGCGCTGTCCTGATCGAGTTCACGAAGTTCCTGTTCAATTTCCTGTTGCCGATCATCCAGTTGGCGAGCTTGATCGCGCATGTTTCTCATTTGATCAGAGAATTGACCGGAAGTACGTTGTTGAAACTCGTCACGCAATTCGCGCATTTCCTGTTCGGCTCGAGTTCCCTCGGCGGCGGCCTGAGTCAGCTCACCATCCTGCAAGGCTTGTTGTGTCTGCCGGATGTTTTCACGTGCTTCTTCCAGTTGTTGGGCCTCTTCAGCCATCCGCTGCTGATTCTCTTCGTTTTCCATTCGCTCCTGCAATTCGTCCGTATCGCGAAGGATCTGTTCCTGCTCTTCCTGCAAACGTTTGAGC
>CAZOXC010000313.1:0-4729 GCA_964583205.1 uncultured Pirellulaceae bacterium
GGGCATGTGGATCAGCGAGTTGATGCCGAAGACGGCCGAGATCGTTGATGATTTGTGTTTTGTAAGAAATATTTACACCGAGGCGATTAATCATGATCCGGCGGTGACCTTTTTTCAAACTGGATCGCAGATTGCCGGCCGTCCGTCGATGGGTTCCTGGTTCAGCTACGGGATGGGAAGCGAAAATGAAAACTTGCCGGCCTTCATGGTGCTGGTGAGTGCCGGGCAGGGCGGTCAACCGCTTTATGATCGCCTGTGGGGCAGCGGATTTCTGGATTCACGGCATCAAGGTGTTCGTTTGCGAGCCGGTAAGGATCCGGTTTTGTATTTGTCGAATCCGGACGGCATTTGCCAATCTGGTCGTCGGGCGATGTTGGATAAACTGAGCGAGTTGAATCGTCAGCAATTCGCAAAAGAACTTGATCCAGAGATTGAGTCGCGAATTGCTCAGTATGAACTTGCTTATCGAATGCAAACCAGCGTTCCGGAAATCGCCGACATTTCTGCCGAGCCGGATGAGACGTTTGAACTGTACGGTGAAGATGCGAAGAAGCCGGGGACGTTTGCAGCAAATTGCCTGTTGGCCCGCCGGCTTTCTGAAAAAGGTGTTCGATTCGTGCAGCTTTATCATCAAGGTTGGGATCAACACGACGGTTTGCCAGGCGCAATTCGAGGGCAGGCCAAAGAATCCGACCAGGCATCGGCGGCTTTGATCACTGATTTGAAAAGACGTGGTCTGCTTGATGAGACGCTGGTGATCTGGGGTGGCGAATTCGGACGGACGGCGTACTCGCAGGGCAAGCTGACTCATAACAATTACGGCCGCGATCATCATCCAAGGTGTTTTACGATCTGGATGGCCGGTGGTGGTATCAAGCCCGGCTATGTTCATGGGAACACGGACGATTACGGTTACAACCTGGCCGATGTCGACGGAAATCCGATTTATCCAACCAGGCACAAGTATGATCCGAATGCCGTTCACGTGCATGATTTACAGGCGACCATTTTGCACTTGATGGGTGTTGATCACGAGCAGTTGGTTTACAAGCATCAAGGTCGGCGTTATCGATTGACCGATGTGCATGGGCATGTGGTCAAAGAGCTGATCACGTAGCGGCGTGCGTGAACAATCAAACTCGTTTTGCCCGGACACATAAAAAGCCGGGGCGATGCATCAGGATTTTGTAACGCCGCAAATCGGCTTGTTTGAATTCTTCGGTTGGCAATGGCTCCAGAACTCGATCGATAACCATTCCGGCATTGATGACTGGCATCAGGGATTGTTCAAGCGACCGTCTGAAACTGGGGACAACGACCGGGTTGCCAAAACCTGTCCACTCACAACTGACTTGCTCGACAGAGAAGTAGTTGGTGGTCTTGAAATACGCGGCATCGAACGAGGGGTGACCGCAGGAAAAGACAAACATCCCGCCAGGCCTGAGGACTCGGCAGAATTCTTTGAACAGACGAGTCCAGTCCTGAACGTAATCCAGGCACAGGGGCGCGTTCACAAAATCGAAAGACTCGGAGTCGAAGGGCAGTTCCTGCTCCATGTCCAGCAAATGGAATTCGATATTCTGGTTTTCGCAATCGGCCACTCGGCGCTTGGCGTGCTCGATCATGGTTTCCACAATATCGAAAGCCAGTACATTGGCGCCCCGGTCCAGAAGTTTTCGCGTATACGATCCTGGGCCGCAGCCCGCATCCAGCACTCGACGATCCCTCAGTTCCGGCCACAGCGAGATCACCGCCGGTTTGTCGTAGTAGGCGTTGTGGGGTTTAGTTTCAATCAAACGATCGTAATCATCGGCCAATTGGCAATAGGCTTCGTACGCGATCGGCTTTTTGTTGTCGGGCATTGATTGAACTTCGTGGGTAGTGATTTGTAGTATCGTTTTATTCGGCTGGGGAAACTCTGCCTGGCGGCTGCGCTACGAACCAGTGTTGACCTTGTTCAATAATTCTTCCAGCCGATCATCCATTTCACGTGCTCGCAACTCCCAGCTAAAACGTTGGGCGGTGTGCTTGGCCACTTGTCCAGCCAGTTTTGCCAAATGGCTGCGATCATTGTGTAGCTCGACTAACCGCTGAGCCAAATGGTCGTCTGTTCCATCGTAAAAACAATCGGGATGCAGATTGTGTTCGATCGTCTCTGGGTAGGCAAGGCGATTGGGGACCAGGGGCAAGGCGTGACTGGCGGCGCATTCCAGCATGGCGATTCCAAAGAACTCGTGATTCGCCGTAGAAACAGCGACGTCCGCTGCGGCCAGCAAAGACTGGAAACGTTGTCTGGATTCGACGAAGCCCCAGTGTTGAATTTGGTCTGCAAAGTCGAGCCGGGCTTGCTGGAAAATTGCCGGCGAGTTTCGAAATGACTCGCCCAGCACGATTATTCGAAAATCCAATTGTGACTTCAAGCGATTTAGAACTCGAAAAAACTGTTCCGGGTTCTTGTCGTACTCCCAGCGATGGGGCCAGACGATGGTGAGTGGCGAGTCGCAGTCGGCTTTTGTGGTGACGGTTGTCGGAATTTCAATTCCGGGGTGCTGCACGAAACATCGATTGCAGGATGCCTGAAATTCCTCAAGGTGTTGAAAATCGGGGAAGCGTTGCAAGTGTTGTTCTAGTTCACCGGTGAACGAATCCAGATGAAACTGTGAATTGAACCAGGATTCGTTTGCCGTCACCAGGTTCATAAAATTGGTATACACGAAATGAAAATCCCGCTCGGCCACGGTGCCCTTGCTGGTTGGATAGGTCAGCTGGTTCTCGTGGAAGTAGCAAACGGTGGGGCAATTTTGCAAAGCCGGATTCAAAAGCCCCTTGAACTCGGCCAGCGGCAGCATGTCAGAGCAGATGATCAAATCGAAATCGCCCTCGGCCTGGTTGGCTTGTTGAGCGCAACTCAGCCCGGCATGACGCATCCGCCACTTCCATTTGTAGGGTGGCAGTTGGATCAAATCCAAGCGATGGCGGCTGTGTTGTTGCCGGCTTTCGCTGAATGAACGCTGGCTTCCGCCATAAAACGGTTCGACAAACAGTAGTTTAAGCACAAAACCCGCTAGTGAAGGACAGGGGACTGGAATCATTTTAATCGCAATGCGTCCTCGACAGAATTCCTGGCAAGTGCCACGATATTGAGATGCCTTGATGGGATTCGAGAACAACCGTTTACAGCGAAGGATGGAAGCAAAATGGCAAACCAAGCGGCAAACGAATTGAATTGGAATTCGCGCCTTCCCGGCTGGATGCACTTCGTTCTGAAATTCGCGGGAGTCTACAACATACTGGCCGGCGCTTCGATGATGGTGTTTTACCACGAAGGCTACAAGGTTCTGGATGTTGCCAAGCCCGAATTGAGTTTGCCAATCCAACTGGTGGGCTTGCTGGTCCTGTTGTTCGGCATCGGGTACTTGATCGTCGATCGGATGCCCATGCTCAATCGCAATGTGTTGTTGTTGGGAATGATGAGCAAAACACTGGGTCCCTTGCTGGCTTTGTTATTTATTTTTCGAGGCGAGTTGCCAGTGTGGATGCTGATTGTATTGTTCGTCGCAGATACGATTTATATTTACCCCTTCTTTTTCGCGTACAAACTGATTGGCGAAAAGCAGGAAGAGTTGCTGAAACAAAGTTAGGGTCAACCAGCATGAGTGTGGTGGAAATTCGTCAGGGAACAGAAGCCGATTTGGATGACGCCCTGCGTCTGATTATCGAATTGGCCGTTTACGAGAAAGAGCCGGATGCGGTCGAGGCCACCGTGGAGTCGATGCGCGAAGACGGTTTCGGCGCGAACTCGGTATTCGGTTTCTTCGTCGCCGAACTGGACGGGCAGATCGTCGGGGTTTCCATTTACTACTATCGCTATTCAACATGGAAAGGTAAGCGACTCTACCTGGAAGACCTGGTGGTGACCGAAAGCTGTCGAGGCAAAGGGGTTGGCACCGCATTGTTTGAGCGGACGATTGCAAAAGCAAAGGAAACCGGTTGTCGCGGAATGAGCTGGCAGGTTTTGGATTGGAACGAGCCCGCGATCAATTTTTATCGCAAGTATCAGGCTCGTATCGATAAAGGCTGGTTGAACTGCAGTTTCAGTAGCGAGCAGGTAGCTCGATTAACGGGCGAATAGAATCTCGAAAAATTCGACCCTGCGGTTGTTTCAATCGCTTGCCAAGTTTTACTACAATGATATCAAAGCACTCGTTTAAATTAGAGAACCGAATATGAATTGTGCCTGGTTGCTTAAAGCCGGATTCGTTGTTTGTTTGTTGATGTTTGTGAGCCAGGGGCAGAATGTGCGAGCTCAAGATGACTCTTCTCACGATGAACAACCTCACGATGACTCTTCTCACGATGACTCTTCTCACGATGAACAATCTCACGATGACCATTCACACGATGACCAGTGGGTCGTTTATGGACCGGGACCCGATGCAAACGATAAACGCATTGTATTGATTGCCGGGGACGATGAGTATCGCAGCGAAGAATGTATGCCAATGCTGGGCCAGATTCTTTCACAGCATCACGGTTTTGAATGCACGGTGCTGTTCCCGGTTAATCCGCAGAGCGGTGAAATCCAGCCCGATTTTCAAAAGAATATTCCGGGGATCGAAAGTGTTGCCGATGCCGATTTGGTAATCATGGGTCTGCGTTTTCGCGATTTGCCAGATTCCGATATGGAAGTGATTGACGAGTACTTGAAAGCTGGCAAGCCGGTGATGGG
>CAZOXC010000314.1:0-4729 GCA_964583205.1 uncultured Pirellulaceae bacterium
GACCAAAGCAAACACCGTCGCGCTGACGAAAGACATCGATTCGATCCGCAAAGACTTTGAGTTGATCTCTGCACTCGATGATGCCTGGCAAAAAGAAGTGGACTACAAGACTCGGCGAGCGAGTTGGAAACGAGTCAACCAAAAACGCGGCAACGCAGTGAACGCCCAGGGCGCTGCATCCAATTTCACCGACGACGGACCGAGCAGCGATGAAGTAGCGGAGCTGTTCCCGCTGAACAATCCAGCCGAGCACTACGAACGTGCATTCGCCGATTGGGGCTTGTCACTTGATCCCAAAAACGATGATAACGCGGTCGAAAAACTCAAAGCACTTTCGTCCGAACTGCAGCCGATTGCTTTCAGCTCGCTTGACCGCTGGCGAAGCCTACTAACGGCTCCCCGCGAAATTGAGGAATGGCAACAGCTAGAGTGGAGTGTCCTGAAGCCTGTTGAAACGAAGTCGAACGGACGTGACACCTTCAAGGTGCTCGACGACCAATCCCTTCTTGCCAGTGGGCCTACACCGTACGCTGGCTACGAGTTGGTCTTCGACACTGATGTGAAGGACCTGGCCGCGTTGCGGCTGGAAGCGATGTTGCACGATTCGCTGCCAAACAGAGGCCCAGGACGATCATCTACCGGAAATTTTCGAACGGATATCCAACTGGCCTACGCGCCGTTGGATAACATCGCGAATAGGTCCCCTCTCAAACTTGGTGTCGGCGATGCCGACTATCAAATGTCTGAGGCGTTTGTTGAACAAGGTCGTTGGCACATTTGGGGCAGTGGAGGTAGACCACATGTGGCGGTCTACCGGATTGACAACCCTGTTTCGAGCGAAAATGGATTCCGCATTTGGGTGACAGCGAAAGATCGGGATGCATCCAAGAAGACAACTGTTGGAGAGCACCGTTGGGGGCGTTTCAGGTTTTCTATTTTGAACGGGAATTCTGAGATGACGCCTCGGCTAAAAGCCGTTGAACAGTTGAGCAAAGTCACCGATTCGACCGATGCAGACTCGTGGCGTCAAGGCCTCCGAAACGAGATTGAAAGTGACAATGTTCTCGACGCTATCAAGCGAGCGATCTCACCGCAAAAAGAGGAGTCCTCAAACCAGGATCGCATCCGGCTGTCAGAGTTCTTAGCAAGTCGAGACAATCGTCAGCTAGTCGGGCATTGGCCCGCAGACATCTTGTGGCATCCGCTAAAGAACGTTCAGTTGAAAACAGAGAACGGAACCGTGTTGTCACAGACGGACGCTGGAATCATCCACGCGTCGGGCCCAAATCCAGAAAACGAGATCGTGACGGTGACTGCGAATTTGCCGGTAGAACAGGTCTCCATGGTACGTTTGGAAGTGCTGACTGACAAAGATCCCGACTCAGGAAAGAGCACGCTTGGAAGGGAACGGCACGTCTATTTGCACGAGTTGGATTTTTCGGTTGGGAACGAGGAACAAGACCAGTTCCAGGCGGTGGAGCCACACTTTCTTTTGGCAAGAAGAAAAGAAGGGACGGCCCACTCCACGTCGCAACTTCACCGCGCAGTTGATGGTTTTGACTCAACCATCCTAAGGCTTTTCGCGGGGGGAGACCCATCCGATCGAGTCCTTCTGTATGCCTTGCACTCCGAAGCAACCAGGACCGCAAAATCAATGCAGTTGCGACTCATGTTTGGTGCAGACTTAGGATTTAATCCAGAGCGGTTTCGTATCTCGGTCGCCGCCGAGGAAGTTCCCATCGCGCAAACCAACATTGCCGCTCGCTCGATTCTGGAGCGAGCGGTTGCCATCGACCCAACTGACTATCGGACTCGAATTGCATTGGCAGAATTACTGCAAAAGCAGCTTCCGACAGACTACGACGAAGCCCTCCGGCATGCGACGGCGGCGGTAGCCCTGCGTCCGGAGGCGACGGGCGGTCACGCAGCAATCCTGGCTTCTCTTGATGTGAAAACTTTGGTGACGCAAAGCACGGCGAGAGACATCGCGCTGGCACACGCGGAAGAGTTGCGAAAACTCGACGCCACGCATTCGGCGATTGACGATCTCGTGGAAAAGTTAATCAACTATGCCCGACAGCTCCACAAGGAAGAACGACCTGACTCGCTTGAAGGAGCAATTCGCTTCGCCCTCGATCTACGCTCGCCCAATATACGTACCTACGACTACCTTGTCAGCTACCTTATCACCGCCGGAAAGTACCCGCTGGCCCAGGAGGCTGCGGAGCGAGTCATTGAAATTGACCCAACCGATGCTCGCAGCCTTAACTGGATGGGCCGAGTCTTCGGAGATCAGAACAATAAGGAAGAAGCAATCGTCTGGTACAAAAAGTCGGTCGAAGCCGATCCAGCCTACTCGACAGGCTTTCGCAATTGGGCATCTGCTCTAGAGACACTGAATCGGCACGACGAAGCGATTGCAGTATTGGAAAAAGCGATCGAGTTTGCCCCGCTGATCGCGGAGAATTATGACGAATTGGGCGACGTTTTGGGCTCCGAAGCCGTAGATAGGCCCGACGAAGCAATTGCTGCCTACCGCAAAGCGACTGAACTGGCGCCTTATAGCGGTCACTACCGCCTGGAGCTGGCGAAACAGCTCAGATCAGAACGCCGCGTCGATGAAGCGATTGAAGTTTGGAAGAAGGCGATTGAATTGGAGCCCGATGCCTTTGCGCCGCGAAATAATCTGGCCCACCTGCTCTACGAGGAAGGCCGTCTAGAATCGATCGATGTGAACCGGGAATTGGTAGAACGGCACCCACAGGAACAGACTGCCCACGGAAACCTAACATACGTTCTGGAGATATACGGTCTTTTCGACGAAACGCACAAGGCCTTTCAAGTTTGGATTGACAAGAAACCCGGCAACGCCCTGGCCTACTACGAATACGCAGCCTTCCTGGAAAGACGACACGATCCGGAGCGCGCAATCGAAAAGTATCGGACGGCAATCAAGGTCGACCCACGCTATAGCGATGCCTATCACAAGTTAGGTGAATTGCTGGAAAGGGAGGGTCAAATTGATAAGGCGATTGAGTTATTCCAACAGCAAGTGAAAGAACTACCCAAAGCAGGCTGGCAGTACGAGCAGTTGGCTCGACTGCTGAGAAAACAGGATCGCTTTGAGGAAGTTATCCCGGTTTTTGAGCGAGCGTTACAGCAACAGCCGGGCAACGTCTACTTATTGCATGCAACGGCTCAGGCGTTTGCTGTTGATCCAAAGATCACTGACGAGCAAGCTCGGTGGGCGATCGAATTGGAAAAAAAGGCGATCCAAACGAGGCCAAAATGGCTCTACAGCCATCGATCCATTGGATTGCTGTACTGCCGAGTCGGAGAATTTCAAAAGGCAATCGATGCGATCGATACCTATACGCGAATGGAGTGGGAACGGCACACGGACAGCTATAAAAAGAGCACCCGATTCGAAGTCGCCCTAGCGTCGGCTTATCGAGCGGTCGCCTCCTTTAAGTTGGGTAAGATCGATCAGGCTCGCAAGGACCTTCAACTGGCAGAAGGAGCCCTGCAACATCTCGCTTTTGTAGATGTTTCCTTCACTGATGCTTTCATTCCCAGGAAAGATAACTGGGACTACTGGCTGATCACCAACGCGCGGCGTGGGATCGATGAAGCTCGCCGACTGATGGAACTGCCGACAGAGTTTTCCGAAGAAGAGATCGTCGAGAACGCGATCGCATCGGGTGCCGGCTACGTCGATCAATATCCACAGGACTCGTTGGCTTTCCTTCACTACTGCCAACTTCTCATCGGTGCCGAGAAGTTTGAGCAGCACGCGGAACTGTGCCGTAGTGCGTTGACAGCTCTCAATAGAGACAGCAGTCGAATGCAGCAGACATTGATCCCATGGGCATATTTGTTGGCGCCGTCAAGCGATCCTGATTTGCTGGACAAGGCAACCGAAGCGATAAAGCTGGCGCTCGACAAAGGGTACAGAGGAGTTGGAGAAAAGTCTCAAACACAAACAGCCCTTGGTATGGCGCACTACCGATCGGGAAACTACGCCAAAGCGGAAGAGGTACTCACCATTACCAACAACTGGGACGTTGACGGACGCTATCTCATTGGTCGGTCAGCAAAAGTGTTCCGGGCGATGGCGCGACATCGGTTGGGCAAACACGACGAGGCCCTCGCTGATTTCACCGTCGCAGACAACAAGATCGATTCCTTGCCGGAATACGAAAAGCTTCTGATGAGAGATAGCCAAGCCGTCATCCAGGAAGCCCGAAAACTGCTTGGGATCGAATAGTAGCTCGCCTCTCCGAGGCGATAACCATACAAAATACGGCTCGGAGAGCCGAGCTACTTTGCCAATAAGCGAAACCATCATTCGAAAGCGAAAGAAAACGGAGACTCAGACCATGCACCAGAACGACAAGATCATTGGAATCGGCATCAAGACGTTCCAGAAACTGGCCAACGACCAAGGGCATTATGGTTCAATTATGTATCGTTCGGCCAGCGTTGGCAGTGCCGTCTCAGATGATTTTCATCAGGCTCGTCAGCGGAGGATCAAGCCACATGTGGCCGGCCACAGCCCCGGCGATTTCGGTACGCAAACAATTAACGTTGTTGCCGGTGCAGCGCTTTTCAACGATCTGGATGTGGCTCGATTTGTGAATTCGCTGGCAGTTTATGCCATGCTGGAAGCAGCAGATCAAATCAAGACTCGCAATGCTGCCGATTCGTTTTTGTCCGCATTTGAAATGCA
>CAZOXC010000315.1:0-4721 GCA_964583205.1 uncultured Pirellulaceae bacterium
CTGAAATCTGATTCCAACTACCAGTTTAAACCTGTCACTGGGGGGCAGGCGGCTTCACGCGAGCTAATTCCTACGGGCTCGCTTGCCGCCTACAACTCCTGATGCTTGACAGCGCAAGCCTAAAGCGATCGCATTGTTATGCGTCGTTCAGTACAGTCTCCAGAGCTTGTACCAGTTCTTCGATTGTGCTTCGTTCAGAACTCAGCGCGTATTTATCAGCCAAGCTCGGACTGTAGTTCATCATTTGAGCTTTTGTGATGCCATGCCAAATTGGTAAGATGATTTTTGACCCATCCATTTCACGCGCCACCAGTCCATCTAATTCATGGTTAGTCCAGTTTTTCGCAAAGAAAGCATTCGACAGAATCACGATTCCGAACCGTGAACTACGAAGCCCCTTGTCAATTGAGCGACGAAGACTATCGCCAACCTTTAGCGTGAATTCATCTAACCAGATCCGGTGTCCATTTGCGAGCAGTGCATCGGCCAGAGGGCGAGCCAAAGCCGCCTTGTCTTCGCTTGCGTGCGAAATGAAAGCATCATGCTCATGCGTGGCGTTTGCAGTTTTGGGCAAGAGATTGGAATTCCTGAGGTTCATAAGGCGGCCCAAGGACTCCGTAAAACGTACGACGGATGCGCGATAAAAATCAAGTGCAGCTGTCTTGGATTCTGCGTATTCGGGCGATTCAATATCCGGAATAGCTGTGGTTTGGCGGAGCCTGTCAATGAATTGGTTTAGTTCAGTTTCCAGTTGGCCAAAGAGCTCAGTTGCTGCGCCGTGAATTTCAGGCTTCAGTGCTGGTTCGAGTTTGCGAAAGGTCTTAAATGCGTCGTGGATTGGAGCAGCGTCCTCTCCACCCCAAGATTCAGCCCCATCCATCTCGGGAAGTAAATCAGTCTTCAGGTACGTCTCGACGTCTATGAGAGAACTCCAGAGTTCATTGAATGCGATATCAGTATTCATTGACGCGTGTTCGTTGTTTTCATTGTTGCTTGGGACGCATAACGTCCAAAATCACCGGGTCGCGACAAGTGATTGTCCATTCGAATACGCCCGGCTTCGCGACTCCGGTGCATTTTTTTGTTATCCAGCGTGTGTCGAGTTGGGCCGCAGCCCTTGATACGCGTCCGATTCGGAATGTGGTACCATCGCAGCAATGTATTATTGTCGAGGGACGAGAAAATGAAAGCCGGAACTGAGTTTGAAATACTAGCCAAAGATATTTTTGATCTGATTGCGAAGGATGAGCCAAGCACAAACATCGAAGGTCCTAAGGTCTTTCTTAACGGAATCGATGGCAAACGAGAATTTGATTTGGTAATTCGAACAAGGGCAGCGGGTCTGGAGTTTTTGACCGTAGTTGAGTGCCGAGATCACGGGAAAAAGCTGGACGTTACCCATGTTGACGGTTTTCACTCGAAGATGATGGACGTTAAAGCAAGCAAAGGCGTGCTGATTGCACGGCATGGCTTTACGGGCACCGCCGAGCGAAAGGCTGAGCGATTGGGTATATCGCTGTACGTTGGTTATGACAGCAAGCGGGTGTCTCGACACCTGAGCCAAGATGGTTTTGGTATCCCGTTGATCATATATGAAATAAGGGAAGTAGAGCTTGGCGCAGTTTCATTAAGCGCCCATCTCGAGGCAGGCAATAGTTATCCTCGTGATATGGCCAATCACGTGAACGACAAGAGTCTTGAGGAGCATCTACGATCTGCGTTCTTTAACGGTTTGCTGAAGCCAGAGCGCACGCACGATTTTCAGGTATGGGACCCGTTGAAATTGGGAGAGGAGGTTTACGTCCGTGACACCAGCGGGCAAAAGGTGCCGGTTTCGAAACTGACAGTGCAAATCAAGATCCTGAAGGTGACGACGTATTGGGGTTACTTCCACGAACTGCCCAACACGCGTGGGTTGGTGTCGTTGCCGGACACGCTACATGAATTCACGTTTCAGTCCGATGATCTGCTTGATGGGGACTACAAGGATTGTTTTATGCAGGTCACAAGTGAGGACGAATTGCCTAGCAGCAATTTGATAGCTGTTCGGAGCGAGTTTGGTGTAGAGCTCGGCGACGCTGAAATTCGCGGTCCACAGTGACACGCGTTCCCTCATGAGCTGGATAACAATTTAATTATCCGGGATAGTGTAGGGATAATAGCCAAAATCGCCACTTATCCCGGTGTGCGCGGCGACTTATCCTTAGATTTTCCGGCTCAGTGACCGCTTTGTCAATTAAGAAAACGCCGCTTTGTTGCCCTGTCCAGCATGAAACAAACGATTAGTTGATTGGGTGTTTTGCCGAGTGGACAAAAGTACACAGTCAAAATACTGACTGCTGATTGCTGCACTTGGGGTGTATGTGACTGTGACAATTGCTGTTGGCAGAATGCCATACTTGCCGAGAGTCTTGTAACCATGAAGGTGCAAGATCAGCGGAGTCAATTTGTGGCGATGCGGTTTCCAAATGGAACAGGAAACTTGATCCGGATAAAAGAAGTGGCCAATGCTAGGTTTGGCAAACTCTATATAAAATCATCGCCCACAATCGTTTTCGCAGGCCGCAAACCGCTCTCGATAATCTTCAATCGATAAAGAATGCCGACAATTGAAGTATTCTTTCCAACCGCCCCTTGGGCATGCTGGGTTTATCGACTGGCATTCTGTAAGTTAGTCAACTAACAGTTGGCGATCCGAAAGATGCTATTCGGTTCGTTGACCCGTCAGATAAATCAAACACAATGAACATTCGAAATTTTGAACTACTTCAACCTGTTGAGAACTCGATGGCCAAATACAGCTCTTGCTCAGTCTTTTCGTTAGTCGTTGCTCTGTCGTTGTTTGTCCAGAGTTTTGCTCAAGAGACTTTGGATCCAAACCTGCAATGGGGAAATTTCCGCGGGCCGAATTTTAATGGCTCGTCAAACACTGCGACTCCGCCCACCAGTTGGTCGGCCGATGAAAACGTCGCTTGGAAAATTGCTATCCCGGGCAATGGTTCCTCGTCACCAGTCGTGTGGGGTGACAAGGTGTTTTTGACAACCGCCATCAATCAACAGCCCGACCTCGAACAGCCGCCTCGCATGACTCGACAAGAGCTGTTCGAAAAGTTTGATGAGAATGAAGATGGGCAACTGGAAGGCGACGAGCGGAGTGCGGCTCAAACCTTCATGCAGGAACGAGCCAAAGAAGGTCTGGCGATTCACAAGTTCGTCGTTTTGTGCTTCGACCGGAATAGCGGCGAGAAAATCTGGGAGGCAGTGGCCAACGAACGGAAGCCGATTACCGGTCACCACGCGGATGGAAACTATGCTGCAGCTTCGCCCGTCACCGACGGCCAACAACTGGTGGTCAACTTCGGCTCGATGGGATTGTTCTGTTACGATCTGGATGGCAAGCTAATCTGGGAGCGTACCGATCTTGGTGAAATGCAGACTCGAGGCGGATTTGGTGAAGGCAGTTCAATTGCTTTAACTGATGAGTTGGTCGTGTTGCCCTGGGATCACGAAGGTCAATCCAGGATCGAAACCTTCAATCGTAAAAACGGAGAAACCGTTTGGAAGCAGGACCGTGACGAGCCATCGGCCTGGGCGACGCCTGTTATCGCGACAGTTGACGGGAAGCGTCAAATCATTCACGCCGGCGACAATTTCTCTCGCGGTTACGATCATGATACCGGCGAGGAACTCTGGCGTTCTTCGGGAATGTCGCTGCGGCCTGTCGCTACTCCTGTCGTCTACAACAAGCTGGGGATTTTCAGCGCGTCTCGGCAAGGAGCGACCTTGCATGCGTACCACCTGGACAAGACGGGCGATATCTCCGGAAAACCAGCTTGGAAAATTGAACAGCACTCCTCCGACTGTCCCTCGCTGCTACTGTCGGAGAACCGGCTGTTTTACGTTTCGGGCAATGGAGGAATCGTTTCCTGCTCGAATGTGGAAGACGGCAGCTCCTTGTTTCCCGCCCAGCGTCTACAAGGTGTTCAAGGGATTTACTCGTCGCCAGTTGCCGCCAATGACAAAGTGTTCTTTACTGGACGCAGCGGAAAAACTGTCGTCATTAATGATAGTGATCAGTTTGAAATGGTCTCGCAAAATGACATCGGCGAACCCGTCGATGCGACCATCGCGATGGTCGGCGACCAGCTTTTCATCCGAGGCAAACAGCATTTATTCTGTATTCAGGATAAGTAATCCAGTTGGCCCAAAGTTGGCCGGTTGCCGTTCTATTTCGTCCATCAATCTCCTGGAGTTCAAGTGAATATATTTGTAATCGACAAACCAGTTGTGTTGTCGCTGATTCTGGTCGCCCTGTTCTACTCGCAGGTCGACTGCAGCCTGGCGCAAGAACCTGAAAAGCTGCTTCCCTTGTCCCAGCCGATTGAATTGCTCGATGGGCAAAGTCTCAAAGGCTGGACGTACTATTCCAACGACGAATCGACGGAGCTGGAAGATGTTTGGTCGGTAGCCGATGGGGTTCTCAAGTGTGCGGGCAAGCCGGCTGGATATTTGCAAACCAAACGTTGGTATCGAGACTACGAATTGAATCTTGAATGGCGTTGGCCGGGAGAGCGAGGCGGCAACAGTGGCGTGCTGGTTCACGCGACGACTCCGCTGGTGTTTTATGGCTGGCCCAAGTCGATGGAAATCCAGCTTCAATCGGGTAGAGCTGGAGACTTCTGGGTGATTTGCGAGGGCGTTGATGTGCGAGTGGCTGACGA
>CAZOXC010000316.1:0-4716 GCA_964583205.1 uncultured Pirellulaceae bacterium
GGACAGGGATGGAACCCATTTCGACAAGTGCCCGACCCAAACCGGAAGGGCAGTGACTTTGCTCGCAGACAAATCAGAAAGCGGCATGTTCGCGAACGATAAGGAGATCGTGATGAAAAATTTGATGCTCAATGCTGCACGCTTGTTGGCAGTGTCTTCGTTGCTGACGATCAGCGCTACATCGATTTTGGCCCAGTGCCAGAGTTGTCAGTTCTGCCAGGAAAAATCTCAGGCCGATCAAGGCCAGCAATGGGTCGGTGCGCCTCTGAGCCAGGACGCAGGCTCCGACGCCCATGCGTTCTTGAATGTGCCTCAGACACAAACGGTTCAAAATCAGTTTGTGGATCAGCATCATCACGATTGCCAAAACTGTACCGATTGCCCATCAGGCCAGTGTCCGAGCCAAGGTTGCCCATCAGGCCAATGTCCATCAAGCCAGAGTCCACATCAAGACAACACGGATTCGATGGCGGCGATCGAGTCGCTGCCGGTTTACGAAGCTCTGGTGTTCAACCCTTCAGTCAGCAGTCCACAAACCGGTGCAGCGCGGCCTGTCGACAATCAACAACAAGTTCGAGATATGGCCATTCGACTGGGGCAGTCGAATATGACACTTGAAGAATCGATGCAGTTGTTGTTGAACATGACGGCTGAAAATGCCAGACTAAAATCCGAACTGATGGAGACCCGCCGGCAAGCCCGTCAAGCTCATGAACTGATGCTCGTTTATCAGAACGCCGCGAATACGGATCAGCATCAACGGGCGACCCAATTTCAAAGAGAATTGGCACCCGTTAACCGGGAACAACAACGCATCCAGCAGTTGTATTCAGAACTGCAGTTGAAAGTCACAAGACTACAACAGACCGTTAATCAATTGCAGCAATCTGCAGAACGGTCAACTCCTTTCAAGTTCGCTGGTCGTTCCAATTCCAGCCAGTTCCAGCCCAATCAGTTCCAGCCCAGGCAGACCAGTCCGCTGCCGATTCAAACTGAGAGCAATCAACGAGTTCCGCAACCGACCGAGTCTGCGAACAGAGAAGCCTACCAGCCTGCTCGACGGGCAGCTTTCGAACCCAATGATTCCAATCGAGAACTTGGGAATTGCCCGAATTGTCGCGAGGCATTTCGATTTGTCGGAGTGCCCACCGGCCCCGCCGAAGATCGACTCTTTACACAAATCACGACCTGCGGTTGCCCATCGTCGACACAACAGCTGACACAGCAATCGACGCCACGGTCTACACAGCCGACACAACAGCAGAACCGTTTACCGATGTCCGACCCGACCTATCGGTCAAGACAACCTTTGACGCCCGTGTATCGCTCGTCTCTTGAAGAACGAGTCTACCAGCCATCGCAACGACAGCTGTATTCGAGAATCGGCGAATTGGAAAGGCAGTTGGAACTGGTTCAGCAGTCGTACAATCGAACTGCGGTATTCGAACATCCCGCATCGCAGCAAGCTCAGGATTCCAGTCAAGCGTTGCAGCCCAAGGGTCCTCGAGCAACCGACAACCAGCAATCGAATCAACCCAAGCCTATCGGGTTTGTGCCTCGCACCTACGACAACGAATCCGACAGCAGTGGACCAGCCAGTGGCAGTTGGGTTTCTCGATCGTATTACGTTGGCGACCTGTTGCGAACACCCGATACCGATGCAGCCGAGCAGTTGATTGAAACCATTCGGCAAAATATTGAGCCTGCCTCATGGGGAGGCGATAGTTTTGCCCGAATTCGATTCCTGCCTCGAACACTGTCGATCTATGTGATGCAAACGCATTCCAATCAGACAGAGATTCAGCACCTGATTGATTCGTGGCGAACCTCCAGTCAATCTTGGCCGGGCGAAATTCGCCGCTAGTAATCACTCGTCGTGTCGACTGGGTTGTTATTTAGATTTCATCAAACAGTTTCCTGGTCTGCATGAATTCGTTGCAGATTTCGAAAACAACGTTCCGGTCTGTGAATCCATGGTGCTCAAGTAGGGCTTCCATTTCGAGCCATGAATTGTCCATGTCGTCGCTTTGCCATGTTTGCTCGATGGCACACATTCGCACAATCGTATTGCCATCAGCTTCATCAAGTTGAAATGATTTGAAGTTTTCCAGCTCGCCGAATTGTTCGTCCAGCAGTGCCGCTAAAGACTGGGCCTGTTCCTGGGACACATTTTCTGTGTAGTAAAGTTCGCCATTACGAATTTCGATTCGCTCTCCATAGTTTGGCACCAGTAAATAGACAGCAAGCATGGCCAAAGCGATCATTGTCGTTGCGATTCCAAATGAGCTTCCGGCCAAAGCAAGTAAAGTTTTCATGATGTTCCCCTTGTGTTTGCAGTTGTGTTGCTTGGTTCGCGTCGAACAAATTCTGAGATAAATTTCAAAGCGTTGGGCCGGGCGTCGGAGGGACAGGATTTTTTCAAAGATCTGGATTTGGCGCAAAAATGATCGATTTCACCTACGTTTCCTGGTGAACTCGGTGATTGCCTGCTGGCACTGGGAGCCGGAGATTTGTCACTTGGCCAACATTACTTTGCGACTGGACCGGGAATTTAAATGTGAGAGTTGGCAGCGGATTACTTGCTGCTGGCAGGCTCGACTGAAAAGCTGGTTCCATTGCCAACCGCGTCCTCGCCGAATCCGAAATGATCGCTGCAAATCAGTCGACGCTCCGGCTTGGTTGGCATGTAGGTGTAAAAAAACGTTTGATTGAACTTGGCTTCCACGTCTGGCAACCAGAGCAGAGTTTCGTAGTGTATTTGATCGCCTCGTTGAATTTCCATTCTGACCTCGATGGGTCTTTCTGTGTTTTCGGGCCAGGTGGACTCGTCAACGACTGCCACCCAACGACCGTTGGCTTGACCTGAGGAAGTGGGCCGCCAATCGAAGCGCCAGGCGATGGCCTGTGCGGTTGCGTCACCATCGCCAAACCAGTCGGCTCGAAACAAAAACTGCTCCAGATTGCGATGATCACCAATCGAGGTGTGAATGTAATGGTCCTGGCCATCGATCGTGATCATCACATACCTGAGTTCCGGATGGTTGCGGCTGCCATACCATCGCACCGGCTGAGCCGCCAGGTAAATTTGATAGGGAATCACAAAACTGCTGACCAAAACAGCGCCCATGACAAACGAGAGCCCGGAACGACGGCTATATTTCATCGCTGCAGCCGATGCTTCGTCCGGCAATTGATCAGACTGCTCGATTTGTTTTAGAAAATGCCAGCCCAACTGGACCATCCAGATCGCACCCCCGTACACAACCAGTTTCTGAAACATGACATAGTACTTGATCCACCAACCCAGGATGCTCATGGAGATATAAGTCGCCACGATGATCACCAGTAACAAGGCAACCAATTTGATCATCAGGGGAACTTGGCGATTAAGTAGCGTCGCGATGACGAACAGCACCAACAACAAGACGAATGGAAACAGCCACAGCATCAAAAATCCTGAGTGGATGTTCTGCAACCAGTCGTAAGGTGTTGCCGCCAGTCCGACCAGAGCAATTCCCGAAGCGACTCCACAAACGGCAGCAATCTCAAGCAGGTACCAGCGTGAAACGATGAATCGTGGCATCAATAAGAACAAGCTGCACACGACCACACCCACGATCATCAACGAAGGCGTATAGAGACTTGATGAGATCTGATTTTCACTGCGGTTCCAGGAATAGATCTGCCCCAGGTCGCTCAGCGGGTTGTACATAAACCGATAACCACTCTGGTGACCATAGGGCGAACCGCCTGGATAATATTGCATCGCCAGCGTCGAGATGATTGGAAACTGAATAATGCCAATCAGGATCAGAATGAGTATTTTGCGAGTCGTCAAAGGTCGGTCGCCCGAATTGTTGGCTGGGAGATTCTTACAACTATCAATTGTAAACGACCGCTGTCACAAACAGTTACTTGAAAATCACAGCGGAATTTATCGGACTTCAGTTTGACACTCACTCTTCGGAGGGAGGGTGAGTTGGGCAAGGTTTTGCTCTGGTGGAACAAGACGAACCGCTTGTCGCGTTAGACGCCGGCACGAGTTTGAAAGGTGCTCTACTCGAATTCAGGTTCCAATTGCACACCCAAACCATCGGCGACTCGGTTGACAAATCCATAGTAGGCCGTCACACAGCAAATATCATGGATTGCTCGATCGTCAAAGCCCACGTTCTTCAGGCTGTCGACATCGGCCGCCACAATATCCTGCGGCGTGTGCGTGAGCTTAAGCGAGTAGTTCAGCATCTCACGGTCGGCGGGCTCCAGTTCCAGTTGAGTCGGGTCGCTGGTCAGCTGCTGGCAAAAATGTTCTTGCCGTGAATCATCCCAGCCCAGTTTTTGCAATTCTCGCCGCAGACCGCGACAGTGATGTGCGACTCAGTAGTGGCAGGCGTTGGCAGACGAAACAGCGACCGCGATCAGCTCTTTTTGAAACTTGGACAAGGGTCCGCCGCGATGCATCAATTGCAGATACAGTTCATAGTGCATCTTCATGATGCGACTGTTGACCGAGTGCACCTGGATAATATTGTCGTCGTCGTCGACTCGATCAGCGGGATCGATTTGTTCAGGAGAAAGTCGCTCGATAAATGCCATAGCTGACCCGTGGGTTACTTGTTCGCGAATTTGTCTGCCAGGGCGAACCAGTCAATCTCTTCTGGAAAAGATTCTGCTTCGTAACCGACTCCACACACCAATGGCAGAACAGCCCGCGCG
>CAZOXC010000317.1:0-4710 GCA_964583205.1 uncultured Pirellulaceae bacterium
GTGCTATTGGATTCGCGTACACAGACAGTTGTCGACACGCAGGATGCCACTTTCTCAAGTCACGCCGAGCGAATTGACAGTCCGGTATTTATTAAAAAGTGTTTCGACGCCGCGCAAATTTATGACTTGGATTCTTTTGCTGATGTAGACGGGGCTACGCCAGAACAGAAGAAACAAAACATTGTTTTGCAAGTCGAAGAAGATTTAACGGTCGAAACTGATCGGTTGAATCCCAACGTTTATTTGCTCACCTACCAAGGTTCCAATGGAGATGATGCTCGTTCGGTCCTTGAGAACATCGTTATCAGTTACGAAAAAGAATTGATTGCCAAGTATCAGACGGAAACTGGCAAGCTGGTAAAGACATTCCAGGAAATGGAAAGCCAGCTTACAAAGGAATATGCCGCAAGCTTTGAAGAATTGGAGAAAGCTCGAGCGGAGTATGACACAATCAAGATTTCTTCTGGCGAGGATAACTATGAAGCCATGCTGGTCAAGCAGTTGATGGGCAGCAAGGAAGAGTTGAAAAAGGAATTGAACTTGTTGTCTTACAGGCGTGACTGGGTCGAAACCATGAAGGTTGAAGGTGAGGATGCAGCCGATATTATCGTCTGGATCTTGAAGCAAGGTAAAGTCCTGCTTACTTCAAACCGAGAAGACGCAACAGCCGCCGCCGGCGGAGTTAACGACGAAAAATCTCGGCTGATTCAGATCATCAAGAATCTGGAGCTGCAGAGAGTTGGGCTTGCTCAAACTCTGGGGGATAAACACCCCGATATGATCAATGTGGATAATCAGATCGAGTACTGGTCGAATGTGCTTGAAAGTGACGACGGTCAGGACGAGCTTAACAATTTCATTGCTCCGGAGGAAATTGTAAACCGTTACACATTGAATCTGAACTCGGATATCGCCTACTACCAGGCCGAGTATGAGCAGGTCAACAAGGACTTTGAAGAAGCCTATGCACGCGCTTCGGAGTTGTCGAAGATCAAGGGTAATATCCTCGACAAAGAACGCAAGGTTGCGAAGGTTGAATCGGTACTTGATCGAGCCTCGGCGTTCGTAAAGGATTTTGATCTTTCGAATACGCTTGAGTCGCAAGACGGTTACTACTTTGAGCCTCTGTTTGAAGCACAGGAAGGAACCGTGGTTTGGCCGAACTTGCCAATCATCCTCGCTGCCGGTGGTTTACTGGGTAGCTTGTTGGGAATTGGCTTGGCTTACCTGGTTGACATTGCGGACAAAACTTTCCGCAGTCCTGACGAAATTACCAAACAGCTTGGTTTGCCTTTGATCGGTCACATTCCAATCATTGCGACTTCCAAGCGATTCCGTTTAGAGAGCTCGCTGATTGATCCAGTGCTCTGCTCTTTCCATCGTCCAAAATCTCAGTCGGCGGAAGCTTTTCGGGCGATCCGGACTGCGTTGTATTTCAATACGCAAGGAAAAGCTCACTCGGTTATTCAAGTGACCAGTCCAACTCCTGGTGATGGTAAATCAACCGTTGCAGCCAACTTGGCAGTTTCCATCGCTCAATCTGGCAAGCGTGTTTTGCTGGTTGATGGCGATATGCGGCGTCCAACTTTGCACCACATGTTCGGTATCAAAGAAGAAAAAGGGTTCGCCTCCGTATTGTCGGGCGAGTCTCGATGGCAGGAAACGGTTTACGACTGCGAGGAAATCGAAGGCTTGTTCCTGATGCCTTGCGGTAGCAAACCAAGTAATCCGGCTGAGTTGATCACATCGCCTCGCGTGAAACAGCTGATCAACGAAATGCGGCAAAAGTATGACTTTGTTGTGATCGATACGCCACCATTGTTGGCGGTAACCGATCCTTGCCCGGTTGCAGCTCGAGTAGACGGTGTAATTGTGACTCTTCGAATCAAGAAGAACGTCAAGATTAGTGCTGAGCGAGCTACCGAAATCCTCAATGGACTCGGTGCCAGCGTTGTTGGTGTTGTTGTTAATGGTGTCGGTGTCCAAACGGGATACGGAAGCCAATACAGCTATGGAGCTTACCGAGCCGGATACTCTTATAACGGTTACGGTTATGGTTACGGCTATGGATATGGGTACGGCGGCAAGTACTTTGAAGATGACAAGGCAGCCGGAAGTCAGCCCCATTCACCAAGACGTATCGAAGGTCCGAATCAAATGCCGAATCAAGATCAGACGACCGTTGACCAAAATCAGTAGCGTCAACCGGATTTGACAGCAAACGAAGGGCCGATCAATGAACGGCCATGAGAATACAGGGCGAGTTTTGACTCGCCCTTTTTTTTTTCGCTGACCCAGCCAGCCTGAGGTACCACGGTTTTCAGAAACCGGTTTGCTAGCGGATCTTTGAACGGAGCTATTGCCATTACCTGGTTTTGGCTGCTACCCTGCCGCGTCAAATTTTCTGGTTGAACGTGGTTATGAGTCAACAAGGTTCCAAAATGCGCAATTGTTACCGTTGTGTCCTACTGATTTCCGGGCTGTCCGTTGCAGTGATAACCGGTTGCGCCGAGGGACCGTTATGGAAAACCGGCTACTATGCGCCTTGGGCCAATCGACAATGGAGTGAAGAAGAGGCCATCGCTCAAACATGGTTCTCCAAGAAATCCGAAATGATTAGTCGCGTTGATAAGGCGGTCGAGTCTGGTGCTGGACAGGCTGAGCTGGTCACCGAACTGGCGACGACCATCCGCAATGACAATATTCAGTTGGCGAGAATCGAAGCCTTGCGGCAGATTGCTCGATTGGACGGTGCAGAGGCAACCCGAACCTTGGAATCAGCAACACTGGATCCATCGCCAGAAGTAAGAAAAGTCGCTGTTGAAGGGATTGGATATCGACAAGACGCTGCGTCCGTGTCGATTTTGAATCAAATTCTACGTTCCGAGACGAATCGAGATGTTCGGATGGCGGCGATCCGGGCTTTGGGCCAATTTTCCGGCAACGACGCAATTGTTGGACTGCAATCGGTGCTGGTTGATTCCGATCCGGCTATTCAAGTGTTGGCGATGGATTCACTGGCCAGCGCAACAGGTGCTGATCTGGGGAAAAATGTCGTTGCCTGGCAGGACTATCTTAATCAGTCGTCTGGTTCGGCAAGTCGCGTAGCGGAACAAACATCTGACTCAAACGTTTCGCGTTGATTCGGGTTTCGGCCGACATCTCCCGTTGTTCAAAAGTTGGTTTCGACTTAAATTCTGTTATGTCGAATTCCATCCAACGTTGAAATAGCTCGTGCCAAAGCCGAACCCACTGTATACGGCGTTTATCTCGTCAGCTGCCAAGCTTGCCAAGGTCGCTGATGCCGACGCAATATTGCTTTTGGTCGAACAGGATGCGGATTGGAAGACTCTCAAAAAGAAATGCGGTGAGACGCCATTAATCGTTTCGACGATGTCTGAAGAGCTGGCAAATTCGGCGGCGGAAGTGGGGATTCACGCCGTTTGGCTGGATATGCCCGAGTCCACCGTCAACGACCGGCTGTCCCAGTCGGTGCTTGAAAGTATCGCCAAAGAGACAGTACTTCCAGGTGCTTCGGTTGTCGCAGTATACAGCGGTTTCGACACGGTCGATGTGGACACGATCAGTGTGTTTAAGCTCAGCGAACGTCTTGGCCGCTTGACGGCTCGCGATTTGCAGCGGCTGGAGACGAATGTGCCATTGGAGACGCTCAAGAGTGTCGTTGATCTGGCAGTAGAAATTGGGCGAGATGGTCGCGAGGGCAAGCGTGTGGGCACGATGTTCATTGTGGGTGATCATCGCAAGGTTGTTGAGCAGAGTCAGCCTGCGGGATTTGATTTTGTGCGAGGTTACACTCGCAAAGAACGCAATATCTCCGACAACAAGGTCAAAGAGGGTATCAAGGAAATCGCCCAAATGGACGGAGCGTTCGTGATTTCGGCCGATGGTACGGTCGAATCTTCCTGCCGGATTATCGATACCAATCCAGTTGAGTTGACGATGACCAAAGGGCTGGGCAGTCGACATTATTCGGGTGCTGCGATCAGCAAGAATACCAAGGCGATCGCTGTGGTGGTGAGTGAAACCAATGGTACAGTGCGGATTTTTCAGGATGGCCAGGTTGTCTTGAGGATCGAGCCGCTACGTCGCGCTTTGAAGTGGAAAGAAACTCTTAACGAAGAAACATCTGATCCTGAAAAAGCGCAGCCCAAAGAATAGGCTTCGTTCAGAGTTGCTCGCGTTATCTTCCGTCAGCGTTTCATTCGCAGTCTCAGCAGCCGCTAATACCACTTGATCTTAAAGTACGCACTGATTGGATAGCGTGTTTTGCTGGAATCTGCGGGGCGTTCAACGGGCTTGTAGGTGCCGAAAATTCGATCCCAAAAGTCGACCAGAATTCCAAAATTGTGATGCCACATTTTCCCATGGTGGTGAATGTGGTGAACGGGATGCCGCATCCAGAAGCACAAATCTGGATTCTCGTGCTGAACCTGGTGGGCATAGGCAGCCAGCGCCGCATAGACAAAGCATCCAGCCACGAACATGACTGCAGGCGGCCATGACCAAAAATAGTAGAACGCAGCAAACCCAATGATAGAAACCGGCAACGAAGGCAGGTAATAGTCCTTGAATTCCCAAAGCCAACCTTGCCCATGACCGATTTTGTGATGCTCGGCATGAATCTTGTATAGGAAAATTCGCGCATGCATCAGGCGATGCACAACATATTCAACCAGCGTTCCAATAAAC
>CAZOXC010000318.1:0-4700 GCA_964583205.1 uncultured Pirellulaceae bacterium
GTCCTGGATATTCTTGACGTCGATCAGTCCTTCAAACGCGGAAACACTGTCTGGTGTCGGATTGTGGTTTTTGACCAGTTTGTAACCTGAATCGACAATCGCACTGGCGGTGCCCACTTCAATAATTTCGCTCTTCAGGGTTTCGTGAGGATTTCGTGCCAAGCGGATTTTTGTTTCCTGATTCTGCAACATCCCCACATTGGTTTCGTTCAACAAAAAGATCACCTTCCAGTTGGAAGGGTCAATCACTTCGCAAACCAGGCTGCCTCGCCGCACTTGCATTCCCCGGTTGTTCGGGTCCAGTGTTGAATTGAGTACGAACGAAAGGTCATCAGATGCTCCGTGGCCCGATTTGATTTCGCTGGTAGTCGCCGTGACGACAACACCATCAATTTTGGAAACCAGCTTGGTTGAATCGCGCAACTGTTCAAGTTTATCAAGCGAATCGTTGAGTCTGAGAAGTTCTGCATTCAGGACTCGGTTACTTTCGATTTGCTGCATTGAATCGCCTTGCAGCGACTGGGTGTTTAATTTGATTTTCGCCTGCTCGATCAGCAACTCTGTTTGAAGAATCTGCAGCTCAAGTCCATCATTGTCGAGTTCCGCCAGGATTTGTCCTTGTCTGACGACTTGTCCAGATGAGACATGCACCTCGGCAAGCGTCCCGTCAGTTTCGGCAAATACTGACTGAACTTGTTGAGGCACCAGCACGATTGGACAGTGCACAAAGTGCGGCAAGGGCACCAGCAAGGTGAACGCGACCAGCAGTCCTGCCAGCGAGGCGGAAGCCAGAATGCGATGTTTTTTGAAACTCTTGGAGCTGGGCGAACGCAGAAACTGGATTAACTTTTTCATTGGCCAGAACAATATTCCAAAGAAAGCGAAGATAGCAACCATGACCCCCAGTGACTTGAGTCCATAGGGCTCCAGCCAGCGGCATAAAAACCAGGCGATCGAAAACAAAACGACGACTCGATATAGCGTGGCGGAAATCGAATAGGCCACGAACGGAATTCTCTTTGCAGGCTCGATTGGATCAGCGACCGGCAGATCATGACCAAGCACAAGTTTGCATGCTGCCTGTTTGAAGGCAGAATTGGCTCGTTGCATCAGGTTGGGGATCTCGAGAACGTCGCTAAGAATGTAGTATCCGTCGAATCGCAGGAGCGGGTTGCCGTTAAAAGCAATCGTGCTGATCGAGCACAGGATCATTACCTGAAGTGCGATCATGTTGATCAACCCTGGCGACGTATTCATCCAGACAATTGCACCCAGCGTTGCCAGAATGATCTCCACATAAATTCCGGCTGCCGCAATTGCAGCACGATCCCACTTGCTCTTCAGCAGCCAGCTGTCGGAAACATTGCAATACAAACAAGGCGTCATGACCAGCAACATGAATCCCAATTCGTGGCATTCACCTCCTGCTCGTTTGCAGGCCAGCCCATGACCGAACTCGTGGAGAATTTTTACGCTGGAAAAAATGATTCCAAACAAAATGAAATTTTCCAACACGAAGAATTCGTGAAGTTGTGGCATGCGCCTGGCGAGTTCACCCAAGTGCGTACACAGGAAAATGAACACGATCAGCGCAATCGCCAGAACGATGGTCACAGCGACTTTCGAAAACAGCCAGCCGATGTAACGATCGAGCACCGTCAGGATGCGCTCTGGATCGATGCCTCGAAATCGAATCGCCAGAATGTTGCTGAATTTGCCCACCAGCTCCATTTTGTCCTGCTGTTGCCTGCGCTGCGCGAATTGGTTTCCTATTCCGGTCTGGCGAAGTCTGAGTAGTCCATCGCCATGGAACTTGCATACCAGGCGTTCCAGTGACTCTTTGGTTGTCTGTTGGTTGGGGAAACGGCAGTTGAACTTGTGCAATACTTGATCAAGTGTCGTTTGGCCATCGAGGTTCTTCAAAATGAACCAAGCCGAGTAGGGAAGTCGGAAATATTTTTGACTGAGTGGATCTTTGACCACCGTGATCGACCCCCAGCCTTCAGCTTCCTCCTGAACTTCCAAATCTGAGCGACGCTGCGGCCCGCTACGGGGCTGGCTGTCGGCCTGTCTGTTCGATGTTTGGGCAGAGTTTCCCGATCGCAGACGTTCGTTGGGCGAATTCGTTTTCATTGCAGCGTGCTCTACAAAACCCAGTTGATTTTGAGAAAGCTCAGGACGTCATGAAACCAGACGTAGCCCAATGGTCGCTTGCCGCAACAAATCCGAGCTTTGACTTTGGTGCCGCTGCGCAGTTCGGTATGCAGAGAATCGCTGTCGATGGTTCCCTGAGCGCGAAAGATCACTGTTCCCAGTTCATCCGTGTGAGCTCGCAGTGCCAGTTTGTCGAGCTTGGCGGAAATTCGTTCAGAGGGCATGACCGGTGAGACCAGTTCCACAGCTACGAAATTCTCTTCATTGCCGGTCTGATCCTGTTCTTGCTGGTTCAATGCATGCTCGATGTGCCCCAGTTGTTGTGGCTTTAGATGCAGGTTGACCAGCCAGTCAGAGTCCTCATCGGCCACGATCAGTAACCGCTGGCCGCGGATGCAGGGCAGGCCTTCCAGTTGCTTGCGAGCATCCCAGGTGATGACTTGCCCGGCCACATCTGACCGGACCTGGCTGGAAGCTCGACGTTGATAAAGAATTTCAAGTTGTTTCCGGATGTTGTCGCGACGAGCAGACAAGTGATCCAGTTGGGTGTCCACCATGGCGTTGGTCGTTGCCTGTTCACTGTTCCTCAACAGGCGAGTTGAACCGTCTTTGATCTGCTCGATCGTTTCCTGCAATTTGCCTTCCTGGTTGATGATCTCGATTTCCAGGTTGTCGTCTCGCATTTCGAACAACAGAGTATCGTTGGCGATCACAGTTCCAAAGTCTACAAAGACATTTTTGACAACTCCATCGCCTGGCGCAAACACGTTGCGACTGGACTCCGGTTGTAATACGCCTTCGCACTTTACCCATAAATTGACAGGCAAAAAACATAACAGCAGAAAACCGACCGCCAATAATACCAGCATCGTGGTGGCGGCAAATTTTCGCGATGCGAATGTTCGCACCAACCTGGAGTGGGCCAGTCCTTTGGATGGTGATTCGGTATTCCATTTGGCCAGCGAAAGACTGCAACGCGGAACCAACCACTCGATTTCTGACTGGAGTTTCGGTTGATTGACTTTGTTTTCGAAATACTCGACAACCATTGCGCCGGAGTGTTTGCCGTTCTGTTGTTGACTGTCTTTGAACGGAATAACTACCAGCGCCTGGCAAGGTAGTTGTTCGGCGATTTGTATTGCGAGTTCTTCGGGAGGGGCTGAGTCTTCTGTTTGCTCCAGAATCGGTTCGCCTTGCAGCAGCCAAATCGGTTGCTCGGAGGATCTGGCCAGATTGCCGGCGGCCCGGATTGCCTGCACAACATTAGATCGTTGGTCGAATTTGATCTGGCCGCTGATTGCCACGACCGGTGCATTCCCGGATTGACCATAGATCAGCGAGACACGGTCGGCACCCAGAAACAGCATCGCTTCGTTGGCGATCACATCGGGAGTTGACTGGGTTGGGCTTTGGCTGGTTTGCTCCAGGAACTGAATCCTCGATTTCAGGCCAAATTCATGGTGTGCTTGTTGAACTTGCTCTGATTTTACAAACCAGGTTCGGAACACTTTTTCAAATTTCTTGACCAGGTTGGCTTGGCCGCCGAATTGGTTTCCAGTTAGCTCGCGCGAGTGGCAGATCTGGACGACAGCTCGAATGGCATCGCGTTCATCTTTGATTGGGACGAAGAGTTGCGCGTCCTGCGACGGGTTTTTGAGCGAGTCTTCTCCAGCGATTGAGCCGTTTCCGCCGATCGCGATTGCGTTGCTGCCGCCCAGGGTTTTCGTGACCAGCGGTTCGAATTCTCCGTAGGAGAAATCCCTGGTTTGCGAATCGGAGAAGGTGATGAATTGATTTTCCGAATCGCGTAGCCAGAAGAAGGCATGTTTGGCGGCGGTCATCGCTACGATTTGGTCCAGACATTTCTGGCAAAGCGATTGGAAATCGGTTCTTCCTGCGGCTTCCGATCTCAATTGATCAATGAGATGCTTGATTCGATTGGCTTGATCAACTTGAGGAGAGGATGTGGACATCTTGTTATCGTTTGGTCGAGGGCTTCGAAACAGGTTGCTGAAGTGGTTTGGCGCCGATTGCATTGGCAGTTGCGGCTAACACTCCAATCAAGATGTTGCGAGTTTTTCTGCGGCAAAAGCGCAGATCTCGATCTGGCCGGAGTGGCGATAGTATTGTCGGAATTGCCAGATTCGCCAACGTGGATCCTGGTGATTCGAACAAACTGTTTTCACAGTTAATTTGGGGACTCGCTAGCAAAAAAAACAGCGGCTCGAAATGAGCCGCTATTGATATTTAATAAACCGTTTAAGGTTGGATCTGGCTTACGCAGCACATCCTGGAGTCACGTTTTCGACAGTTGCGAAGATGCGAATTTCACCGTTTTGTGACAGCAAGCAATCTTCTTCCTGGTCACCCAGAGTGATTTCAACGCCATTGAACACCAAATCGTTTTCAGCAATGATTTCGGCCGTTGCTGAGTCACGGATGCTACCGGTACTTGAGACGTTCATCGAATCACCAGCCGAACTTGAGTTGATGAAAACGACATCTGTATCAAATCCCAAGCGAGAATTGCCATTAACCGCATTGGC
>CAZOXC010000319.1:0-4684 GCA_964583205.1 uncultured Pirellulaceae bacterium
CCAAAAAAGCTGCGACCAAAACGGCCAAGCCCGCCAAAGCCGCAAAAACAACAACCAAAAAGAAAGCCACCAAGAAGAAAGCAACCAAAAAGAAGGCTGGACAACCCAAGAAAACAAAGGCCACCCGCTCTTCTTCAACCAAACGTCTAAAGAAAAAGAAACCTCGCTAGGATTCATTCAGCAAGATTCATCAAGGAGTTGTCATGGCTGGCCATTCCAAATGGGCGAATATCCAACATCGAAAAGGTCGCGTTGATGCTAAACGCGGCAAGATGTGGACCAAACTCAGCCGAGCGATCATTGTCGCCGCTCAACAAGGTGGCGGAGATCCCGATTCAAATTTCAAATTGCGCAAAGCGATCGATGATGCCAAGGCAGTCAGCATGCCAAAGGACAACATCGCTCGTGCAATCAAAAAGGGCACTGGCGAAATTGCCGGCGGTCCCATGGAAGAAATTGTCTACGAAGGCTACGGACCCCATGGCGTAGCAGTCATGTGTGATATCCTGACCGACAATCGAAACCGCACTGCACCTGAACTCAGAAAAATCTTTGAAATCAATGGCGGGAAGCTGGCCGAGAATGGCGCCGTGTCCTGGATTTTCGAACGCAAGGGCCTGTTCACTATCGAAAACGGGAAAATCGAAGAAGAAGACTTGATGGAATCCGCTCTGGAAGCCGGTGCTGAAGATATCAAGAACGATGGCGATAACTTTGAAGTGACCTGTGACCCCGACAAGTACACGGACGTCAGCGATGCGTTTGCTAACGCGGAAATCGAATGCCTGTCTCGCCAGGTGACTCGCATTCCCTCGAACACCGTCAAACTGCAGGCCACAGAAGCTCGGCAAGTCCTCAAGCTGCTGGAGGCACTGGATGACCATGACGATATCCAAAGCGTCTCGGCCAATTTTGACGTCTCAGATGAAGTGATGGCCGAGATTTCAGCCGAGTAAATTCGCTGATTCCAGCTACATCGATTCACTCTGGATACAATTCATCCAACATGTCATCGGCAGCGTTCACGAGCATTAATTCCATCGCCACATTCTGTTCGATTCGGTAGTTGTTGATGACTTGCCTGGCCTGCCGGCTGTCGTTCTGAACAATTCTGATTTCCAGCATCTTTTCCGCGGCCGGCGCATAGTTCGGGCAGTCCAGCAGCGCCATTTCCAATATTTGTACGGCATGCTCTTGATCGCCTTGAGTATCCAGCCCACAAGCGATATTGAATTTAACCCCGGCACTCAGTGGATGACGTTCAAGGATCTCCTCGTAGCGTTCCAAAGCCGGCCCCGTCTTGTTCCGCCTCAATAACGTGTTCGCTCGATGCAAACCCTTGAAAGGTCCAATTTGAATCTTGCGTGACAGACATTTTTTCAATTGATAAAGGGCAATCGGAATCCCCAATAGAAAGGGCAAGTTCCCCAGAACCATCAACCAAGCGGTGCGCTGGAAACAGGCTGGGCAACAGCGAATATTTTTATGGTGGACTCCACCGAAGTAAACCACGAAGTAAAAAAAGAACACGGTGAAATTCCGAGGGCGACTGTACATCTGGCAGCGTTCGCAGATTCCGTAGTCACACTCGACAGCCACCAGTTCGCTATCGGATTCATTTTCGCCGGTGAACAGTGTCTGACAATGACGACAGTAACACTGCGGACTGTATTCGCCGATCAAGTTGATCGTCGCCCGGCATTTGGGACAGACGACCTGCGTTACGGGCGAATCGTCGTTCTTCTCTCGCAGCTCCTCGATTTCCTGTTGGGCGAGTCGTTGGCTCAGTTGAATGTTGAGCTCACGAAACACTTGAGTCGCTTTGCCATCGTGAATCTCGATTCCGGCCATCAAAGGGCCACTCTCCGGATCTTCGATGGTTATGCTCAACAGGTTTTCATCGAGTGACGCGTCAACGATCAGGTTTCGAAGAATATTCGCATTCGCCAACAACAGCTCCAGCTCGTTGACTTGCCCTCGCTCCCGCATGCGGCGGGGAGAATCAGAACCTGGGCGCACAACCCACTTGAAATTGAAATCTAAAGGCGCAGTTGTACGGGGAGTCGAAACAGTCATGCGGCGAGCAGTGATCCGATACGAGTTGTCTGGTTCTACGAGAGTTGTTCTCGCAAATACTGTTGGCACTCGTCAATTTTGATACGAGTTTGTTCCAGCGTGTCGCGATGGCGAACAGTCACCGTACGATCGTCCAGAGTCTGACCGTCAACGGTGATACAAAAGGGCGTGCCGGCTTCATCCTGGCGTCGATAGCGCCGGCCGACCGCACTTTTTTCGTCGTAAAACACATTGTAGTCACGCTTCAATTCCAGGTAGATCTCTTTAGCGACTTCCGGCATACCGTCCTTCTTGACCAGCGGAAAAATCGCCGCTTTGACCGGAGCCAAACGAGGATGAAATTTCATGAGCGTTCGAGTCTGCATTTTGCCATTCTCGTCAGGTGCCTGATCCTCCGTATAGGCTTCGCAAATAAACGCCAGCACGCCTCTATCGGCACCGGCCGATGGCTCAATCACGTGGGGTGTGTATTTGTCACCCGTCAAATCATCACGATAAGTCAGATCCTTGCCGCTGCCTCGCCATTTTGGTTTGCCGTTTTCACCCTTTTCTACCTCCAGCGGGTCCCCAGTCAACTTGCCTTCCATGTGACTGCGCAAATCAAAATCGCCTCGATGAGCGACTCCTTCCAACTCGCCATACTGGCCCGGGTTCAAAAACGGAAACGCATATTCAATATCGGCGGTACCCACTGAATAATGTGCAAGTTCTTCCGCGTGATGCTCGCGCATAATCAATCGTTCGCCGGAAAGACCCAGGTCCTGGTACCACTTCATGCGACGATCTCGCCAAAATCGATACCACTCCTGAGATTGATCGGGATGACAGAAAAACTCGATTTCCATCTGTTCAAATTCGCGAGAACGAAACGTGAAATTGCGTGGCGTGATTTCGTTGCGAAAACTCTTGCCGATCTGGGCGATACCAAGCGGCAAACGAAATCGAGTACTGTCCATCACGTTCTTAAAGTTGACAAAGATGCCCTGTGCGGTCTCAGGACGCAAAAACGCCGCATCTTCATCGCCGCCCAGAGCGCCAACGGTGGTTTTGAACATCAAATTGAATTCGCGAGGCTCGGTAAGCGTACCCAACTCTTTGGCATCGGGAGCCAGAACTTCATCAAGCGAATCCAGATCGGTCAGGCTGAATTTATCGCCCGACATTTCCAGCAAGTCCGCGTCCTTGTTACGGATCTTGAGAAACTTCATCGCCTGTTTCTTCAAGTGCTCGTCTTCTTCTTCGCCCGCTTGTGCCGAGACCAGGACTTTCTTGCCCTTACCTTCCGCCCAACAACCGACCAGCTGATCATGCCGGTACCGTTTGTTTGATTGGCGGCAATCCACCATATAATCATGGAACAGATCATAGTGCCCCGAACACTTCCAGACCTGCGGATGCATAATGATGGTCGAATCAATACCCGTCATCGAATAGGGTTCCGGTGCTCCGGCCAACGTGTTCATGTCATCATGGGCCGTGACCATATCACGCCACCAGGCTTCTTTGAGATTCCGTTTCAACTCGATTCCCAGCGGACCGTAATCCCAGAATCCATTCAGGCCGCCATAAATTTCGCTGGACTGAAACAAAAAGCCTCGTCGTTTACAAAGTGAAACGATTTGTTCCATCGATTTAGATTGTGCAGTTTCAACTGACATGAGCTATCCAGAAGCTAAAGAATTGGTCCAAAAAATTTTACCCTTGATTGCCAAGCAAGCTCTAGGCGAGGCAAGCGTCGGCTGGAGTGGTCGGAGCAGGCAACTTAGCGCTCAGAATCGAGTATTCAGTGTTCAGTTTGAGGGATATCGTGACTGAACGTCGATCCTATTTGATGACCCAGCGGTCTTGATCAAGTTCAGGAACATTCTGAAATTTATCGACCTCGGCCGCCAATCCCAGGTCGGAACTCATGCCGATCTCGATCAAGTCTCGACCACCCTGACTGGACTCGAACGAACCCGCCAGCGTGGTCGATCCAGCATTCATCCGTGACTTTAATGACACCCACATCTGGTGGCAGATCTGCACCTGCCGGTTACCGGCAAGATCATCGACCTGCTTTTTACACTTGGTAGAAACTTCGTCGCAGACTGCGCCAGCAAACAAGATATCCTCCAGCGTCATTTCGTTGCGAGTTCCCGCGCAAATGATCACGACTCGATCGGAATTTGCCAATTCAGAACAGATCGCATCCAAATTGACGAACGCTCCAATCAAAATCCGCTTGGAACCACGACAAGCCTCAATCGCTTTGGTGCCGTTGGTCGTGGTGAATGCGACAACTTGATCGGCAACCCTTTCCGGAATGTAGTCGGCGGGTGAGTTGCCCAGATCAAAACCCTGAATCAGCTTGCCGTGCCGTTCACCGCCCAGCACGGGCTTTGATTCTCGACCGGCAGAAAACTCCAACGTCTCATCGATGGTTGCGAACGTGGCAAACTCGGAAGCTCCGTTGGCGAGTGCCGTGACGATGGTTGTGCCGGCCCGCAGAATATCCACCGGAACCGCAGTTTTGCCGGCCAAATTGACTTGGCCAGTTGCGGGAGGCAAAAAATAAACTTCGATGGATTGTGTTTTCAAGGCAATTTTGACTCGATAAACCCTATAC
>CAZOXC010000320.1:0-4665 GCA_964583205.1 uncultured Pirellulaceae bacterium
ATTGATCATTGGTACGACTGGTGGTGCCTTCGGGGAACATGATCAAGGGTCGCTCTGCGTGTTGCAGAATCTCAATCGCTTCTTCGATTGCCTGCCGATCAAGGCCCTCGCGATTCACACTGAATCCGCCCATCAATCGCAACACTCGGCGGCTCAGTCGACCGTGGTTGAACAAATGCCAACTGGCCATCGTGTAAAAAGGCTGACTCAATTCGTTGGCCAGAAAGTACATTGCCAGCGGGTCAGCCGTGCGAGGATGATTGGGCGTCAGAATGATCGAATGACCGGCAGCCAGAGAGCGAGAAAGTTTTTCCAAACCTCGACATTCATGTGCAACCACCCCTTCACGCTTGCGAATCACTCGTTTCAGCCAACCCGTTTTCAACAACAAACGTTGTCGCCAACTGGACTTGAGACGAGGCACAAACTGGTACGGTTTTTCAATAAATACTTCTTGCATGTTTGCAATTTATCTCGCGATCGCTTCAGTGTCATCCGCGGAAAGGTGGTTTTGGTAGAGACCGTTCCTGGACATTTCTTCGCAGATTCTCGCATGTTTTTTCAAATTTTATCAGCTGACAGACTGCTGAAATTTTGTCAGTCACGGCGGCCTCATAATTACTTAACCATCGCTTGCATCAAGTTTTAAGTTTTTATTACTCGCAAAAACACGGTACAGCGAATTGCAGAATGGTTACTGGCACACCCTTTGCAATTCTTTGTTGGCGGAACAATTCGGTCTGCCATCCTGGCAGATCATTTCTGAACAAAGGAGAGAAACTATGAAAACTTGTAATCGCATTTCCGGACCCGGCAATGAATTCGGAGATATCCATATCGACCTGGAGAGCATCTTTGATCACTGGATGGGTGGCAGTCGCCGACCTCGGCACACCCGCCGCCACCGACGTCGCAGCGGAAACTTTATGCCTCGCACCGACATTATCGAGTCTGAAACTGCTTTTGAAGTCCATGTCGAACTTCCGGGCGTTGATGCCGACAGTGTCAGCGTGGAAGTTTCCGATGGCAACCTGATGATCACGGGCGAGAAGAAAACAGTTGAACTTGCAGAAGGCTCAACCGCTCACCGCAGCGAACGACGATCGGGCAAATTCAATCGCAGTTTTGAATTCCCGGTGCAGGTCGATTTTGAAAAGATCGCAGCGACTTTTAAAGCCGGTGTGCTGTCTGTGAGTCTTCCCAAATCTGAACGAGTCCTGCCTCGCAAGATCGATGTGCAATTCAAGGACTAACGTGCAAGGGCCGGAACAGAGAAGCGACGGCTACACGACAACCCGATGAATACTCACACGAATGATCTTGCTTGAGCCCGGTGCAAACCGGGCTTTTTTTGTGAGCAGCCTACGGTCCAGCCAGCTTACGACAGCCCAACGATTCTGAATCTCATCCAGAACTCAAACGTACTGACGAACAAAATCTGCCTGGGGCGGAGTCAGCACCTGCAGAGCGTTATCCGGAAAGGTCGTCGTTTGATCAAAGGTCGCGCCTGTCTCCGGTTGGCCATCGATTACAAACGATGCACCGAACAAGGAAGCGTTTTCGAAATTCGCGCCGCGCAAGTCGGCCTGGCAAAAGTCGGCACCTTCAACATCCGTTCCAACAAAACTGGCGCCTTGCAAATTCGCTTTTTGAAAATGAGCGTTAGATAGATTGGCTCCGTCAAACACCGCGCCGGCCAACAGACAGTCCTTGAAATTCGCGTCGCGCAATTGTGCTTGCCGGGCAACCAGACCCGTCAAGTCTCGTTGCGAGGCATCAATGCTGCGCAAGTCACAACCGGTGAAATCTCTGGACTCAATCAACTTCGCAGCCGTTTGCTTGTTGATCGTGGCAGCCATGTATCGTTGCTCTTGCCAGGGGTCGGCGTTGTTATGATAGCCGGAGTCAGCCTCCCAGGTTCCCAGGCGATCTTCGGCCAGCAAATCGATCCGTTGTAACCACTTTACGCTTTTGTAAAAGTACTTGCCGGGCACCATCATCCTCAGCGGGCCACCATGTTCCAGTGGCAAAGGCCGCCCATCGAAATCAAGCACCAACATCGCGCCCAACTCGATGGCTTCCGCTAACTTCAAAGACGTTTCATGATCGTTGGCCGAGCGTGCCAGAAAAGAAACGAAATTTGCAGCCGGTTTCAGACTGGCTTCGGCCAGCAAATCGCGCAACAAGACACCGCCAAACGTCATGTCGTATTTCGACCAACGAGTCACACAATGAATGTCAGTTGTGATTGTGGTTTGTGGCAGTTCCCGCAAACCTGCCAGCATCCATTGCTGCTCGGTCTCGACCTGCCCCTGCAAACTCAAAGTCCAGTCCGCGGCGTGTCCGCTTTGCAGCTCGGTCAATTTCTCGCCAATCACTGGCCACTTGCCTTCAGCCACTAACTGCTGCCCGACAGGCAATCGAGGTCGTTTATTCATTCAATTTTTCCCAATCGGACTAAGTGCTTGCATGCGAATTTCTCGAACCCCGAAAGTGGCCAGTTCAACTTTTCACCATTCTAACCGAGGCGATATTCTGTAAATTCTTGCCGAATATATACATTTTACCGAGCCTGTTTGGCTTTGGATTGACAGTCATCATGGTTTCGATAGCCTTCATGGATACTGTACTGAATAATTGGATGATCAGAAGTTCCTTTATGACCTGCCGCACATTGGATACTCGATCAAACTCACTTACCTCGTCCTGTTACTCGTCAAGTCGATGGAGAATACCATGCAGAAGTTTTTGATTGCAATGATTGCAGTTGCCGGGATGCTGATGATCAGTTCAGCAGCCCAGGCCCAATGTTACCGCGGTGGTGGTGGCGGCGGTTATTACGCTCCCAGTTACAACGTCGGCGGCTACGGCCGTTCCTACTACTCGCCCAGTCGCTATTCCAGTTACCGCAGCCCGTCGGTCAACCTGTATTACAATTCCGGCTCTCGCTATGGCTACGGTGGCAGTCGTTACGGTGGCAGTCGCTATGGCGGCAGTCGTTATGGCGGCAGTCGTTACGGTGGCAGTTCGCTCTATCGTGGCAACCGAGGCGGTTATTATGGCGGCGGACGTCGCAGCGGAGTTTCGATCGGATTCGGATACTAGCATACCGGAATCTGAGATACCGAATTCCGCAACCAGCAATTCACAAGCCGGGCACATTTTCGTGTCCGGCTTTTTTATTGAGTTCGCTGGTTTAGTTGAGTTCACTGGCTTCTTCCCAATGAGCAAACAGTTGCTCAAGATCCGATTTCAACTGACCAAGTCGCTGGTTGGCTTCCAGCACCTTGTGCTTGTCTCGCAGAACCTCCGGGTCGGCCAGATCTTCGTGGACTTTGGCAAGTTCATTTTCTGTTTGCTCGATATCTTTTTCGATTTCGTGCACTTTGCGGTAGGGGAACTTTCGTTTGCGTTTGGCCTGGCCCTGCTCGTTTGATTTTTTCTTTTTCGGCTTGGCAACCTCCGCGTCCGGGTCGTCCGGCTTGCCAGTCAGTTCGCGCATCTGCAAGTACGTGTCGTAATTGCCATCGATCAAAGTGACTCGATTCGGCTCCATCACCAGCAGATGATCGCAGACTCGATTGATAAAGTAACGGTCATGACTGACCACCATCACCGTCCCGTCGAACGCCTTCAGGGCATCTTCCAGCGCTTGTCTTGACCAGAGATCCAGGTGATTGGTGGGCTCGTCCAGCACCAGGAAGTTTGCGCTGAGCGCCGCCAGTTTAGCCAGGGCGACTCGAGTCCTCTGGCCGCCACTGAGTTGGCCGACTTTCTGCAGACCCTGGTCACCGAGAATTCCGAACAAGGCCAGGATATCGCGACGCTGTTGATCAACCAGATGATTTTTGGGTGGTCGAATGGCATCCGCCGCTTCCAAATCGGAATCGACTGTCTCCGGCTTCTGGTCAAAATAGGCCAACTCGACCTTTTGCCCCAGGTTTAATTTTCCGTCATCCAGCGTTTCCTGGCCGACCAGGCAGCGCAGCATGGTCGTCTTGCCGCAACCGTTTCCACCAAGCACTCCCCACCGTTCGCCACGCTCGATTTGAAAAGTCACTCCATCGAACAGCGGTTTGTCGAAGGATTTGGCCAGACCTTCGGCCCGCAACACGATATCGCCCGAACGCTCGGCTGGTGGAAATTTCATTTGCGGAGTCGCGATGGCACGCGGAAGCGAAACCAGCTCGATCCGCTCCAGCTTTTTGCGCCGATCTTCTGCTTGAGCGTGCTTTTGACCGTGGTGATGCCGCCGCACAAAGTCTTCCAGTTTGGCAATTTCCTCTTTTTGCTTTTCGTAAGTCCGTTTCTCGACTTCCAGCCTTTGCTGTTTGAGCATCAAGTATTTCGAGTAGTTGCCCGGGTAGTCGTCAATGGTTCCGTTGACCAGTTCCAAGGTCCGCTGAGCGACTCGATCCAGAAAAAAGCGATCGTGGCTGATCAGCAGGAACGCCTGTTGTGAATTCAGCAAAAACGATTCCAGCCATTCAGTGGCTTCGATATCCAGGTGATTGGAAGGTTCGTCCAGGATCATCAAGTCCGGTTCTTCCAAAAGCAACTTGGCCAACATCAACCGGTTTACCTGGCCACCACTGAGCACCGAAGCGGCTTGCCCGAAATCAGCTTTTTGAAATCCCAGCCCTTGCAGAACGCGCTCGATCTTAT
>CAZOXC010000321.1:0-4662 GCA_964583205.1 uncultured Pirellulaceae bacterium
GAAGACAACGATGTTATACTCGTGAGTACGGCCGGATAACTGATCCAGGTCGCTTCGATCATCCTGGGACTGGTTCTGCCGAGGCCGCTTGCTGACACCTTCAACCAGAACGTTGACTTCCTAGCCGACGAAGGGCAAGTTGTCTTCGTAACTGATCTGGTTTTGCACATCCAGCAATTCATTATTGCGACGCTGTTTGACTTCGTAGGGAATGTCATCCGGGATGCGGTCCGCGGCCTTGGTCCCGGGTCGTTCGCTGTACTTGAAGATAAAACTGTTTTTGAATCGGCATTCCTTGACCAGATCCACGGTCATCTGAAACTCTTCTTCAGTCTCGCCACAAAAGCCGACGATGAAATCGCTGCTGATCGAGGCCTCCGGCAAGTGCTCGTGAATTCGAGCCATCATGTCGCGATAGTCGCCGACGGTGTACCCACGCTTCATCCGTTTAAGCACATCATCGCTGCCGCTTTGCAGGGGAACATGCAGATAAGGTGAAACCTTTGGCAAGCGATGGATGGTCTGCAGCAGGTCGGTGGTCATGTCTTTGGGGTAGTTGGTCACGAACTTGATTCGTTCGATTCCTTCGATTGGGTGAATCAACTCCAGCAGGTCGGCCATCCGAGTAACCTGGTCGCCGTTTCGATAAGCGTAGCTGTTGACGGTTTGCCCCAGCAAGGTAATTTCCTTGCAACCTTGATCGGCCAGAATCTTGGCTTCGTCGACGATTTGCGCCGGTTGCCGACCTTGTTCCGGACCTCGAGTATGCGGCACAACGCAATAGGTACAGAATTTGTCGCAACCGATTTGAATCCGCAAGAACGCTTGGAAAGGCGTTGGCCGCATCGTTGGATCTCGCAGCGGATCGAAAGTTTCATGGCTGCGTTTGATCTGATCGGTTTTGCCTGCAGTCCGCCCCAGACTCAGCGCGGTGTGTTGACCGCCTTGCTGTTGGGCCTTACGAATCAGATCGGGAATCGAGTGCAGTTGTCCGGGACCGACGATAATGTCAACGAAGGGTGCCTTTTTGAAAATCAACTCCTGATCTTTCTGGGCCATGCAGCCCATCACACCAATCACTTTCTCCGGATGACTTTCCTTGAGCAATCGCAAGCGGCCCAGAGCGCTATAGGTTTTGTTCTCCGCCTGCTCGCGGACGCTGCAAGTGTTGTACAGCAGCGCATCGGCGTCTTCAGTACTGTCGGTGACTTCGTAGCCTTCGCGCTTCAAGCTGGCGACCACCATTTCACTGTCCAGTACGTTCATCTGGCAGCCGACAGTTTCGATGTAAAGCTTGCGTTTTTCGTTCACGTTATCTGGCACGTTGGATCTCGGTCAAACCCGGGGTAAATCGCCGGATTCGAGCGATTTTTAGATGATTTTTGTAAACGGCCAGTTTATCACGCCAACATTTGTGTTGGCGAGAGGAAATTTATCTTGACATGTGTGCTTGAGTCCCGAATATGATTGTAGCCACCGAAAATTTTGGGCATTTTTGTAAATTCGCCCAAATTTTCCAAACTGAACTTGGGTCCAAAAGCGACTAACTCTGGTTGGATTGCGCTGCATCCGGGCGGCCGCACCGATTGCCGCACTGCGCTGTAAAACGACCGAATCAAACGACAACAATTATCTGGTTCAAAATATTAACTGAACAACAAGAGGTGAAAAATGTATTGCAAATTAATCGCGATTGCCGCGATGGCACTGGCTCCATTGATGTGCTCGGCACAGGAACGCCTGATTGATGAGTTGCGAACTGAAATTCGCGGCGCAATCATGCTGCAGGACGACTTCCCATCGATCGTTGGCGGCATGACCGGCGGCGGCAGTAGCTGGCTCAATTCGTCTACCGACGCCAACGGCGCGACCACGATCAAGGGTAAAAATCCAAAGGATGGCCTGTTCGAAATCATGGAAGATGCTGAAGGCGCGATCACCGTCAAAGTTACCCGTGAGTACGGCGTGGATGATGCCGACGAATTGTTGGAGTCGCATCCTGAACTTTACATGTATCTCAAGGCGATTCCCAAAGAGATCGGTGATAGTCAAATCGTAATCAAGATGGACATCACCACGACCTACAAGGGCGACACTGCCGAAGAGTTGAAAGAATCTAACGAAGACGCATTCAAGCTGTACGAAAAATACAAAAAAGGCTCGGCCAGTGGCAGCCCTTTTGCTCCGCCGTTGCGTGCACGAGTAATGCCTCGATTGAGATTCGCACCAGACTCTGGCGGCGACCGCGATATCATCCTGCGGATGGGGCCTGATGGTTCCATCGAAATCGAATCCGCAGACAATGAAGAGGAATCCGACGACGATGTCGAATCGGATGACGACCCTTACGAATCCGAAAAAGAGTCAGATGATGATTCTGACGATGACCGGGACGGCTAACCTGGACAAGAACCATTGGCCATCCAGATTGGGTGGCCTTTTTTTATGCGCACGCAGCAGAATGCGACTGGGCTATCCAAATTGTTGGCCCACTGAAACAGTATTGCCTCGCAGAAATTCCGCCACCGCCATCTCCCGCTTGCCGGCAGGCTGAACCGATTCGATTTGCAACACACTGTCACGAGACGCAATTTGTAGAGTTTCGCCGTCGACATATTCGACTTTTCCAGCAGACTGAGTGGGTTCGACGGCCACAGCATGTGCCTGATGGACGATCAATCGAACTGGTTCGCCATCGGGTCGTTGCCAATGAGTGTAAGTGCCGGGCCAGGGTTTGAAAGCTCGGATTTGATTTACGATCTGTGCTGCCCTGCGCTGCCAGTCGATCAAGCCGTCTTGTTTTTGCAGTCGAGGTGCCTTGGTCACCTGTTGTCGATCCTGCCTGGCACCCAGCGCTGATTCACCGTCCCAGCTTTGCAACATCTCGATCGACTCTCGAACAGCCTGGACACCGGCTTCGGACATCCGAGGCTCCAGTTCCACAGCGGTTTCTTCTGGAGCAATCGGGATCACAACTTGTTTGAGCATCGGGCCGCCATCGAGACGGGCAGTCATGTGAATCACGGTGACTCCGGTTTCTGATTCGCCCTGGTAAATAGCCCAATTAATGGGTGCCGCGCCTCGATACTTCGGCAGCAATGATCCATGCAGATTAATTCCACCCAGCCGCGAAGCGGCCAGACAATCTCGGGACAGGATCTGGCCGTAGTCACAAACCACGAACAAGTCCGCCTGAGCAGCTTTCAACTGATCGATGAAGCCGGGCTCATTGACGCTCGCCGGCGCAAACACATCCATCTCAAGCGATTGAGCAACATCGCGCATCGGATTCACGATTTTGTTGCGGCGGCCTCGCGCTGGCGGATCGGGCCGAGTGACCAGACACTCGATCTGATGCTCTGAGTCCAGCAACATGCGAAACGACGGGACGGCAAACGGTCCGGTTCCCATCACGATAATTTTCAGCGGAACGGATTCCATTAAGTGGTCCCGCAATACATTCGTTCAAGTTCACTGAGTCGGTCGGCAATCGATTGATCGTCGCCAACGGCGCCGCTGCGTCTCTCTTTTTCGAATTCGTATTCGAATTCGGCCAATTCGCCATCGATCATTTTTCGGGCTGCTTCGCTCATTCGATCCGGGAACATCACGCCCTGCAAATGGTCGTATTCATGTTGAACGGCCTGCGCCAGGAATCCATTCACGGCAGAATCAATTTCGCTGCCATCGGTGGAATAGGCTTTGACGTGGATCTGTTCCGGTCGCACCACAGAGCCGTAGACTTGCGGTATACTCAGGCACCCTTCTTCGGCTTCACGATTCCCCTTGGGTAACTCGATCACCGGATTGATGAATACCAGTTCTTCGCCTTTGTTCGGATCGGATTCAAGGTTGATTACAAACAACTGGAAAGGCAAGTCCACCTGATTGGCTGCCAGACCAACGCCACGGTGTTCATACATCAGTTCAAACATCCGCGCCACGATGGCTTTGATATGTCGATCAACTTTCACAAGCGGTTTTGACTTGTGCCGCAGTGTGGGATGCGGATGTTTGATGACTCTCAAGTTTTCGATTACTTCTTCAATATTCATAAACACATTATGTCGCGAAATAAAATCGTTCGACAGTTGCGAAACGATCAAATTGAATTCGCGCGGCAACTTTTTTCAATGAGTTGCATTGAAATCCGTTTTTAAAAGTTGTGTTCAGCCAAAATGACGCTTAACAATCAAGTAGGGAGATGCACAAAATAAGAAGTAATTTTTCCGAGAAAAAAGTTTTCAAAGTTTGCTTGACATTTCGCGCACGGTCTAGAGAATGGCCCGTTATCGAATCAAGTAATCAACAATCGCTACCTTGATTACACAACTTGAAAACCAACTTGTGTTATCCATAAATTTGCGGAATTTCAGAATATAACCTTTCTTAAACACACTTGAAGAGTCGGCGCGTTCCGCGGCCACAAACTGGCCTTTGGCCTCCATTTCGGCAGTGATTATTGCTTCCATCATTCGGTGATTTTAATCAAAAAGCGAACATCGCTTTATCAAATTACCAGTTAAACAAATTAAAGAATTGGGGCTTTGGTTTGTAATTTAATCCATTGGTGGCGGCGACCGATCGGAGCGACTGTCGACGAGCAATCGTGGAAACGGATATTCCCCACCGATTTTTTTGTGTTTGCAAAACGTAGGGAAT